>WLDY01000073.1 GCA_009704555.1 Actinomycetota bacterium
GAGGGTTTCGTCTTCAATCGACTTCAGGGTGCGGTCCTTCGCGAGGCCTACTGTCTCGTTAGAGATGGCGTCATCTCGCCACGAGAGCTCGACGAGATCATGATTCGCGGCCTCGGCAAGAGATGGTCCTTGATCGGTGCATTCGGAACTTCAGCGCTCAATGTGAGAGGTGGCATCACTGCGCATGCTGCCCGCATGGGTGCCTCCTACCAACGAATGGGCAAAGAACGTGGGCAAGACGATCCATGGGATGAGGATTTGGTTGCGAAAGTGGCTGCTGACATCTCAAAGAAGTTCTCACCAGAGGATTGGGAAGAAGACGTCTTGAAACGCGATATTGCGTTGATGAAGCTGACTGCACTGATGAGGGAACTCGGTCTTTAGTTCGAGATCAGGATTTCTTTCGCGACGATGTCGCGACCAAAGCCCTTACCCTCTCTAGTTCGCTGCTGGTTGGAGCCGACGTCGTCACAAGGTTCGCTGCGACTTTCAGATCCCACCCGGTATTCTCACGGATCTGCTCAAGAGTGACACCTGGGTGGATCGAGGTAAGGACGAGTTCCTTACTCTCTGGATCTGGTTCCAGGATTCCGAGGTCTGTGATCACATAGCGCGGTCCGCCACCGATCAAACCGTTCTTCTCTCGCGCCCCAGGGCCATCACCAAAGCCCACCGAGGTGATGAAGTCGATCTCAGAGACGAAGGTTCTTGTCGTCTGCTTCAAGACGATGATCACTTCCTTGCATGCACCAGCGATCTCGGTCGCTCCGCCTGCGCCGGGTAGGCGAACTTTGGGCTTCTCGTAACTCTCACCGATCACAGTGGTATTGATATTGGCGTATCGATCGATCTGCGCTGCGCCAAGGAAGCCGACATCGATGCGACCAGGTTGCAACCAGTAATTGAAGATCTCCGGCATGCTCACCACGGTCAGAGCGCGGTTTGCCAATTCCGGATCGCCGATCGATAACGGGAGTGTCTTCGGGTCGGTATTGACCGTGCCAGATTCGTAGATCAAGACGAGGTTCGGTGCGTGCGTGGCCTTGGCAAGGATCGATGCAGTGCTCGGGATTCCGATGCCGACGAAACAGATCATCCCGTCCTTGAGCGTGCGGGCTGCAGCGATCGTCATCATCTCATTGCTGTTCCATGGAGCCTTCTCGCCCTCGACGAGAGCATCTCGATTGACTTCACTGATAGCCATGATCAACGACCCATCCCTACTGGAGTGAGATCCTGGACGCGCTTGCCATAGACCTCATCATCGAGCCATCGTGTGAAGCTCTCGCGTTCCTTGGAGATCTCGTCCCATGCGATGTAGGCATCGTTGTCTCGGTCATAGTAGCCCGAGGCATAAGAGGGCCACGCTCCCCGAGGAGCGAGTGAGATCGAGGTGATCAGCGCCTCCGGATAGATCACGCTGTTGAAGCGAGGCTCGAAGGAATCGACGATCTCTTCGACGGTGACGATGACTTTCTTCGCGGCGAAGACCGCTTCTCGCGAGGAACCGATGATCCCCCATGCCATCACATTTCCATTTCGATCGGCTTGTTGCGCATGGACGATCGTCACATCCGGGTTGATGGCAGCAACAGCAAGGATCTTCTCATCAGTGAATGGTGAATCGATCGTCGCGATGTTCGTCGTGTTCTCCACGAGATCGGTACCGAAATAACCACGTAGCACTGCAAATGGCATTCCCGATGCGCCAGCAAGATATCGATTGGTCATGCCGGCATGGGTATGTTCTTCGATCTCCAAAGGCCGTGGCCATGCGTTCTGATACGCGTCTCGGAATCTATGGAGCGATCCGACGCCAGGATTTCCTCCCCAGGAGAAGACCAACTTCTTGACGCACCCAGCTCCGATCAATTGATCGTAGAGAAGATCTGGAGTCAGACGAATCGCGGTGAGGTCCTTCTTCCGTTGCCGGATGATCTCCTGCCCAGCGGCAAAGGGAATGAGATGGGTGAAACCTTCGAGGGCCACTGTGTCGCCATCATGAAGATGCGCAGAGATCGCTGACTCAAGAGTCACGAATTTGCTCACCAGTACTCCAATACTGCGGTCGAATCTTCCGGGCTCTTTTCGAATCGTCACTATTCTAAGTAAGGTCAGCCAGTATTTGAAAGCCCCGAGTGGTCATGAATTGAGGTGTGCGTATGACGAACAGTGAACTTTCAGAAAGCACTGTCGTCATCACTGGTGGTTCATCTGGAATCGGTGCAGCACTCGTCGACTTCTATCTCCAAAGATCTGCGCGCGTCTTCTCATTGGATCTCAATCCAAGTGGATCAAGAGCAATTGAGATTGATTGTGATGTCCGAGATGCAAACTCTGTCAGCTCGGCGATGGCAAAGGTACGAAACGATTCAGCGAGAATCGATGTACTGATCGCGAACGCTGGCGTGGTCCCTTCCTGGCAATCTACTGAGAACATCGACCTCGAAGACTTCACGCGAGTGATAGAGATCAATCTCATCGGCGTCGCTGCCACCTTGAAATACGCCGCCCCTGCGATGCGCTCCCCTGGCGGTTCGATCGTCATCACCGGCTCGATCAATTCTTGGAAAGGCGATCCGAATCTCGCAAGTTACGTCGCAAGCAAACATGGGGTCTTGGGTCTGATCAAGAGCGCAGCCCTCGACCTCGGACCGAAAGGAATCCGAGTCAACGGCGTCGGCCCTGGGCCTGTTGCAACAGATGCACTAAGAAACCGGATCCTCTCGCGCAACGAAAACGACCATGACAAAGCGGATGTCTACTTCGAACGATTGGCTCAAGGGACGGCGCTAAAGAGGATCGCAACGGTTGAAGAAGTGATCCATGCGATCGACTTCCTTGCCTCTCCACTCTCCTCTGGAATCACAGGAGAGTTGATCAATGTCGATGGTGGAGTCCTTTAGGGTTGCCACATGTCCAACTCAGAAGCGAACGATCTCACTGGGAAGAGAGTCCTTGTCACTGGCGCTTCTCGCGGAATCGGTGCAGCGATCGCAAAATCACTCGGGGATGCCGGCGCCCATGTCATCTCCCACTACGGCACCTATGCCGATGGTGCGAAAGAGGCGCTTCAGGGTATTCCCGAGGCGCGAAAGACCTTCGTCTCTGCTGACCTTTCCAAGGCAGGTTCTGGAAGAGAGATCTGGCAGAAGGCGATCGATGCCGTCGGCTCGATCGATGTCTTGGTCAACAATGCTGGGGTCAATATCGAGACCGCATTCGAAGGCGATGACTCTCAGTGGGATCACGGTTGGCAAGAGACCTTCCAAGTCAATGTCTTCGAGGCAGCGAATGTGATGAAGGAGGCGGTCAATCACTTCCTCTCGCGTGGTGGCGGCATCGTCATTTCGCTATCTAGCTGGTCCGGTCAGAAGGGATCTGCCTTACCAACGCTTCCTGCCTATGCTGCATCGAAGGCGGCAGTGAAAGCCCTTACACAGACGGTTGCCTCAAGTTATGCAAAGCAAGGCATCTACGCCTACATCATCTCGCCCGGAATCGTGAAGACGAGGATGGCAGATCTCGCTGCTGTCGTTCGCGGTGGTGAGGAGAAGATGAAAGCGGCGCTCGCAATGGGTGAACTCGTCCCAGCGAGTGAAGTGGGTGAACTCGCGGTCTTCTTGGCATCGGGTAAGTGTCGACACCTCACTGGTGCGACCATCGACATCAATGGAGCAAGTTACGTTCGTTGATTCAGCCTTGATCCTCGAGGATCAATCGGAAGTCATGCATTCGCTTCCTATGAAATCCATCGCTGCCACTTGCATAGAGTTTGAGGTCTGAGATTCGCCAACCGTTGGATTCCTTGACGAAGCGATATCGATAACCACCATAGAGGTGTCCGATAACCTCGGAGTCGTAATACTTGTGCCAGGCATAGAGATGACTCGTCCCAGTTGCAGAGTTCTCATCAGTGAAGGTGACGTCTTCGTTGCTGATCTGGTGATTGGTCGATTCGAATCTGGTTGCCATCCCCGAAGCCACCATCTCGCGCAATAGCTCTCGTCCACGTATCGGTTCAACTTCAGGGCCGTAATCGATCACCGCATCAGCTGTGAAGAGCAGGGCCAAGTCATCCGCCCGCTTAGTGTCGAAGAAGAGGCAATACCGCTTCATGAGCGATTCAATTTCGATGCGATCCTCCGTGCGAGCGTGCATCTACCAACCCCCTCAATGGAACAAGCGCGTCACCGACCCTAACGGCGGGTGGGAGGTATGTGAAGAGCTCCCTGAGTGCGCTATGAGAACAGGGACCGAGCGACTTCCCCTACGACAAAGTGTTCTGAATCGGACTGCGGTGTGTAAGTATTTCGCCCTACGAGTGACCGGAAAGTGACTGTGCGGTGAGCACTCCGTAAACGAAGGGTGAGTGATGGCGAATCAAGCATCAAGCACGCAAGCCTTGATGTCATTGCGAGGAATTCGCAAGTCATTCGGATCCTCCGAAGTCCTACATGGAGTCGATCTCGAAGTCTTCGCCGGAAGTCACACCGTCATCTTCGGTCCCTCTGGTTCTGGAAAGTCAACGGTACTTCGCACTATGAATCTGCTGGAAGAGCCGACTGAAGGTTCGGTCATCTTCGAAGGGATCGAATACGGACCGGGAGTATCCGATAGCAAACCAAAGCGCGGCAAAGCGCTTGATCTTCGTCGACAAGTCGGAATGGTCTTCCAACAGTTCAATCTCTTCCCACACTTGAGTGCGATC
>WLDY01000074.1 GCA_009704555.1 Actinomycetota bacterium
GTAGAGGCGATCTCCGCAGAACTCTCCGCGATGGCGAAGAACGTCGAGACGAAGGAGCAGATCGCAGCGACCGCTTCGATCTCCGCTGCTGATGCGACGATCGGCGAGATGATCGCGCAAGCGATGGACAAGGTCGGCAAGGAAGGCGTGATCACCGTCGAAGAGAGCAACACCTTCGGACTCGAACTCGAGATGACAGAAGGTATGCGTTTCGACAAGGGATACATCTCTCCTTACTTCGTTACCGACACCGATCGCATGGAAGCAGTCCTCGAGGATGCTTACATCCTGATCGCGAATTCCAAGATCTCGAATATCAAGGACCTCGTGCCGATCCTCGAGAAGGTGATGCAGGCAGGCAAGCCGCTTGCGATCATCGCTGAGGATGTCGAGGGTGAGGCGCTCGCAACGCTCGTCGTCAACAAGATCCGTGGCACCTTCCGCTCCGCAGCGGTGAAGGCACCAGGTTTCGGTGACCGTCGTAAGGCGATGTTGCAAGATATCGCGATCCTCACTGGCGCAACCGTCGTCTCCGAAGAGGTCGGTTTGAAGCTCGAGAACGTCTCCGTCGATCTCCTCGGTCGAGCACGTAAGGTCGTCATCACCAAGGATGAGACCACGATCGTCGAAGGTGCAGGGGATGAGGACCAGATCAAGGGCCGCGTCAATCAGATCCGCACCGAGATGGAGAACTCAGATTCCGATTACGACCGCGAGAAGCTCCAAGAGCGTCTTGCAAAGCTTGCCGGTGGCGTAGCCGTCATCAAGGCAGGCGCTGCGACTGAGGTCGAACTCAAGGAGCGAAAGCACCGCATCGAGGATGCTGTCCGTAATGCGAAGGCTGCAGTGGAAGAGGGCATCGTCTCCGGTGGTGGCGTCGCACTCCTTCAGGCATCGAAGAAGGCATTCGAGAAATTGAAGCTCTCCGGTGATGAAGCAACCGGCGCGAAGATCGTCGAGTTCGCAGTCGAAGCACCGTTGAAGCAGATCGCGATCAATGCAGGTCTCGAAGGTGGAGTTGTCGTCGAGAAGGTACGACATCTCGAGCCGGGATTCGGTCTTGATGCTGCGACAGGTGAGTATGTCGACATGATCAAGGCTGGGATCATCGATCCAGCGAAGGTGACTCGTTCGGCGCTTCAGAATGCAGCATCGATCGCAGCGCTCTTCCTCACGACCGAAGCTGTGATCGCAGATAAGCCAGAGCCGAAGCCAGCAGTACCTGCCGGCGCAGGTGGCGGAGATATGGACTTCTAGTTCATCAGCATCTCTTAGTTCTACGGCAAAAGCCCCCGAAAACATCGGGGGCTTTTGCATTTATGATGGGGCAATGATCAACGACCCATTCGATGCGTCAACTCTTGCGCGTGACGCTGCCGTCGCAGACTCGGGTGCTCCATCTCGCGTCGGTGAACTGATCTCGATCGAGAACGATCAGCCGGAGATCGCCACATACCTCTTTGAGAGCATCTTGCCTGGATATCGAGGTTGGCGTTGGGCAGTGACAGTGAGCAAGATCGAGGGCGATGCACCGACCGTTTGTGATGTCGTGCTCTTGCCAGGACCAGATTCCTTGCTTGCTCCGAAGTGGATTCCCTATGGCGAGCGACTTCAGAAAGGCGACGTCGGCGTCGGGGACATCGTGCCGACTGAACTCGATGATGCGCGGCTAACGCCTGGCTATGCATCCCTTCCCGATGATGAGGATCTGGACCTACTCACACCGGAGTTGCTTTGGGAGAACGGGATCGGACGAGCACGAGTGCTCTCCATCGAAGGTCGCGATCAAGCGAGCAAGCGCTGGTACGAAGGCGAGCATGGCCCTGATGCGGAGATTGCCAAGGCTGCTCCGTTGCCATGCCACAGTTGCGGTTTCTTCATCCCGATCGCAGGCTCACTCCGCCAAGCCTTTGGCGTTTGTGCTAACGGAATATCACCCGAGGATGGACGCGTCGTCTCGGTCGATCACGGTTGCGGCGCACACTCCGAGGTCTTGGTCTAGCGCAAATCCCGCTTCCGCAAATCCCGCTTCCGCTAGGAAGACGTAGGCGATAAACTCCTCCTCTGCCCGGAAATTCCGGCCACTGGTAGTTCTTTCTAGAGACCAGTCGCTTACGACACCTAACGGACAAGATTTGGAGATCGCTATGCCTACCGGTCGCGTCAAATGGTTCAGTCTGGAAAAGGGATTCGGCTTCATCTCCTCTGATGAGGGAGAGGATGTCTATCTCTCAGCTTCGGCTCTTCCTGATGGTGTCACCACACTCAAGCCAGGGACGAAGTTGGAATTCGGCATCGCTGAAGGTCGAAGAGGACCACAAGCCCTCTCCATCCGCGTGGTGGAGGCGCCGCCATCGATCTCAGGTTCTCGTGGAAATACCGAGGATCTCGCAATTCTCATCGAGGAGTCGATCAAGATGCTCGATCGTGTCGGCAACAATCTTCGACATGGGCGTGCACCGAATGAGGCAGAGGCTTCCCGTGTAGCAAAAGTCTTGCGCGGAATCGCAGGGCAGATCGAGGGAACGAACTAGATCTTCTCGCGCCGTCCACGTCGGATGGTGTAGCGGATGCCTACAAGTCCGAGGATGATTCCGACGAGCGCGGTGTAGATGGCCTTGGAATCCGCGTTGCTAGCCAATGCGAATACCAAGTAGATCGCCCATCCCACGATACCGACCGTGATCACGGTGATTGCTTCTCGCATGCCGTGATTCTAATTGCTGATGAGAGTTCTTCGAGAACGAGGGGATAGGGTGAGCGTGTGGCGACGTTGCGATCCTTCAAACATCGCAACTATCGCATCCTCTACCCAGCCAACGCGGTCAGCAATATCGGAACCTGGGCACAACGAGTGGCTCAGGATTGGCTCGTCCTCGAACTGACTGGATCGAGCTTCTATCTCGGCATCGTCACTGGACTCCAATTCGTTCCCGCACTGCTCTTCTCGATGCAGGGTGGGAAGATGGCAGATCGCTTCAACAAGCGACGCGTCTTGATCTACTGCAACCTCGGTGGCTTCGTCTCATCGTTCGCGCTCGGCATCTTGATCCTGACCGACCTCATCCAACTCTGGCATGTCTTCTTCTTCGCCTTCACCCTTGGACTCGCATCAGCGCTCGATGCTCCGGTGCGTCAGGCCTTCACCAGCGAGATCGTCGGTAAGGCTGACCTTCCCAATGCGGTGAGCCTCAATTCAGCGAATTTCAATGCTGCGCGCCTCATAGGTCCAGGGCTCTCGGGGCTCTTGATCGCAGCCTTCGGTACTGGTCCTTCCTTCCTTCTCAACGCACTCTCGTTCCTCGGAGTCGTCGTCTCGCTCTATGCGATCCGGGAGAGCGAACTCTTCATCGAAGCGAAACCGAATATCAATTCCAAGGTCCGTGAAGCGATCGCCTACATCAAGGCAAGACCCGATCTCTATGGCACGATGATTGTGGTCTTCTTCGCCACCACATTCGGATTCAACTTCGCCATCTACAACGCATTGATGACCACCAAGGTCTTCGGTCTTGGTGTCGAAGTCTTCGGTGCGCTCGGAAGCATCCTTGCGATCGGATCCCTTACTGGTGCTCTGGTGAGCGCTAAGTTCGAGAAGAAGCGGACTCCGAAGCAAGTGATGTTCGGTGTGATGGGCTTTGGCATCGCGCTGATGATCGGATCACAGTCTCCGAACTTCACTGTCTACGCAGTCATACTTCCCTTCACTGGATTCATCGCACTGCTGACCATGATCACCGCGAACTCACTGATGCAGGTTCGTACTGATCCAGTGATCCGAGGTCGCGTGATGGGCGTCTATCTCACCGTCTTCCTCGGTGGCACACCGATCGGCTCTCCGATCTTGGGAGCGTTAGCCGGTGTGATCGGAATCCAGTGGACGATGATGCTCTGCGGTGCAGTAACAGCTCTAGCTGGATTGATCACCTATCTCGTTCTCAAGGAGAAGATCGGAAATCCGGAGAGTTATGCCCTCGACGATGTCTTGGAGACTACGTACGACGATAAGTGATCAGATCTGATCGGACGAAGAGCGTGAGCCCTGCCAGGATGATGAAGATCGGCACTACCCAGTAGGCGGTATAGATCCCGACATGATCTGAGAGTGCGCCGACCAGGAATGGCGCGAATCCGATCGCTAGGCCTGCGCCCCATGCGCTGATCCCGATGGCAAGGTCAGGTTTCTCGCTTGCAAAACGGATGAGCCTTGTGGAAAAGAGAGTGAATTGCGCTGAAGCACCGAGACCGGTCGCGAAGAGACCAAAGAGTGCGAGCGGGAAATTCCCTACCTGCCAGAAGAGCAAGAAGCCGATCAACTGCAGCGTGACGAAGAAGAGCGTGCGTGGATCGATATCCACTTTCCTAAAAGTCGAGACTCCGAACCATCGACCGAGCGCCATGCCTGCTGCGAAACAGAGGACAGCGGTAGTCGCCGTACCACTCGAGAGTTCGAAGCGCTCGCGAAGGAGTGCGGCTGCCCAGAAGACGGTGGAGAACTCCGCTGAGATTGCGAAGGTGAAACCAATCCAACCGATCCAGTACCGCTTCGAAAGACGGCCTCGTTGCGGACCAGAGTCATCGATCTCATGGATCTCACCGCGATGATCCCTGGAATAAAGGAATGCGATGAGAGCGAGTGGCACTGTCGCCAGAAGACCCCATCTCCAACCCCAGCCTAGA
>WLDY01000075.1 GCA_009704555.1 Actinomycetota bacterium
GCATAGAAGAAGGAAGACGGCCAACCCCCGATTCGATCGAAGAGATCTCGCTCTATCGCTGTCGCGCCTTCCCAGAGTGAAGTTGCGACTGAACTTCGTCCTTCATCCCCGACACGTAGTCGCGGTACCCATCGACTTGGAGTCTTCTCACCGTGTTTGAGTGCAATCACTTGAGGTTGAATGAGACCTAACTCGGGACGAGATCTCATCAACTCCTTCATCTTTAGGAGTGTCCTCGGATCATGAAGTAGGACATCATCATCGAGAAAGAAGAGATAAGTGCCATGGACCTCTCTCGCGCCAGCATTTCTCCCAGCTGGGATACCGATGTTCTCATTCAAGTAGAGCGTCTTCTGTGATGGGAATTGAATCTTGGGATCCCAACCATTTCCTACGATGACGATATCGAGGCTGGCACCCTCTTGAGCCGTGAGGGAATCGACAGCGCGCTGCAATTCATCAGGTCGCTTTCCCATCGTGAGGACGACGCATCCGAAGTCCTGCTTCACAGTCGTCTTCTTACCTGTTCGAATGAAGTTTGGTGGAGGCGAGGATGGAGATCAGGTGTCCAAGAGTGACGAATGGGCTTGCGATCACGAGGATCAAGAAAGCCTCTTGGAGCACTCCGAAGCTATAGGCGAGCGTGAAGATCAGCGTCATTTCGACTGAGTGGTAGCTGCGGTGGAGTGGAACGAGATTGGCCATCCGGCGCAGCTGCGCGAGTAAACCTTTGCGAATCGGTGATGCCTTGTCCTGCAACTTCTCAAGACCTGAGAATGCCCGGGCGACATGTACGGCGTCATTGAGACCCTTGTTGATCACGATCAATGTTGCGAGAAGTGCACCAAGGAAGGGATAGAGATAGTCATTGCTTACATTCAACTCTTGTGAGAGGCGCCATCCGATAGCGATGGGGATCAGCGACTCCGCGAAATAGTGGCCGACTTTGTCGAGGAAGATGCCAGCAGGAGAGAACTTCTCGCGCCATCTCGCCAATTCACCATCGACGCAATCCCAGAGCATTTGCAGTTGACTCAGCAAGAGAGCGAGGAGGAATGCGATCCAACCAGGTATCAAGAGTGAGAGCGAGATAGAGATGCCAGTGAGGATCATCAGATAAGTGACACCGTTAGGAGTGATCGAAGTCGGGATCAGGATCCTTGTGATGTAGGGAGAGATACGTCGTAGGTAGAGGTCTGCAGTCCAGTGTTCGGAGTTGCGTCGACCCGTGACTGACTCAGGTTGAGTCTTCGCCTTGAGTTCTGCGATCGATGGACGCACGAGGTGAAGTCTAAGCGCGTGACGGCTTACGGATTTGGAGGAACCACTGGATAGATGCGATTCCGATGAAGAGCGCAAGGAAGTAGTAGGCCACGAATTGGACGTCGACTCCTGTCATGAGGAGTAGTGCAAGGAGAGCGATCCTTCCTTCTACTTTCAGGCCCAAGAAGGAAAGCCACTTCGGGAAGCTCTGCGATTGCAGTGAACGATAGAGAGCGTCATAGTGGTGATAGACGGTTGCAAAGAGCACTAAGAAGAGGTATCCGTCGATCACAGCATCTTCCATAATGAAGGCGATGGCGAGGACTGCGAGGATCTCGACAGCGCGAAGAAGCGAGGGAATCGCCCAGGAGTAGCGCCCACCTAGTGCTTTAGATGTGAGCAGGAGATCTTGTTGGTAGAGAACGACTGAGTTCTTCGGCCCTTCGCCCCTCCAAGTCAGTGTCCTTCGGACGCGAGTGAGCCAGGCGTAGAGAAGGGAAACGGAACCGAAGAAGAACATCCCCGGAAAGACCCATTCGCCTCCACCGATAGCTGCGAGTACTGAGATTGCAAGCCACCGTTCTCCGATCGGGAAGTTGAGGATCTTCTTTACCCAATATTTGAAATCTGATTCGCCGCGCCATTGCGGTTCGCTGAAGCCATCATCCGCGACGAAGATGTCACGCTTCTTCAATCCACCTTCACGCGCTTGAGAGATCGCGCTGAAGGTGTAATCACTCAGATGCCTGAATGTCTGTAGCGCCATCAATCCGATCGCCCATGGCCACATCGACTCTGGCGCGCTGTAGGCAAGTGCGGCATAGACGATGTACTCCTTGACGCGATCAGTGCTGGCATCAAACCAGCGACCGAAGTCGGAGAACTTCCTGGTGTATCGGGCAACCTCACCATCCGAACAATCGACGATCAACGAGAGCTGGAAGAGGAGTGCACCAAGGATGTAGTCGCGTTGTGAGAAGAGATAGGCGGAGTAGAAGCCGATGAGAAGTGAGACGAATGTTATGAGGTTCGGCGAGATGCCGAGTCGGACCGAGAGCGCAGTGATCGGCTTTGAGAGGCGACGAAGGACGAGAACGGAGAAGAAACCGTCGTTGGAGCGATTGGCAAGGGTCAACTTCAATCGTCGCTCTGCTCGTGGAGTCAGAGTAGGTATTGCATCTTCCCTGCCACGCGAAGGATTTCGCCAGGGAGCGTCTTCTATAGAGACGGGGGTGACGGCAATCGCGTTACGGACCAAGAGCAAGAGGATGAGATCAAGGAGTGGAATCGACGCGAATCTCGCATCTTTGCCTTGCGCCAAGGCATCGAGGATCTCTGAGCGTTGATTGAGGCTTAGGCGAATCACGCCGACAAATCGTCGATTTGCGGCAGGAGAGGCATGGACCTCGGTGCGGACGCTTCGAATCAATTTGTTTCGGACGAAGAGGTCATTGACCTTTGAGTCCTTACCACTTGCCACAAGTGCCGCGCTCTGTCGATGCGGGAAGTCGACGAGTTCATCAAGATAGGGCTGATGGACTTCGACTCCAGATTCTTCAAGGATGAGATCTTGATCAGTGGAGCGAAGATGTTCGATGATGGATGCGAGCGATGTGCTCTCGTCGATCATCAATTTCATGTCAGATACTATAGACGAGTGAATTACCAGGTTACGATCCTTGCGGCAGGAATGGGAACGCGCCTCGGTAAACCTTTCCCGAAACCACTCACACCACTCGTCGATGGTCGGACCATCATGCAACAACAGATCGAGAACATCCATGGTGTCTTTGGTGAGAGCAGTCGAATCTCAATCGTGGTCGGATTCAAGATGGAGATGATCATGGAATCCTTCCCACGATCGATCTTCATCTATAACGAAGAGTATGACCGAACCAATACTTCAAAGAGTCTGATGCGTGCGCTTGCCTCTAGTTTCGATGGCGGAGTCCTCTGGCTCAACGGTGATGTCGTCTTCGATGCGAAGGTGTTGGATCGACTCAAGCGCTTCGTCGACGAGGATCGCTCCTTCGTTTCAGTCAACACCTCTGCTGTCGGAGATGAAGAGGTGAAGTACACCGTCGATTCAAGTGGCGATATCAAGGAACTCTCGAAGACCGTGAAAGGTGCGCTTGGTGAGGCGGTAGGAATCAACTTCATCTCAAGCCGAGACAAGGCTTCGCTCCTCAAGCATCTCATCGCATGCGATGAGGGCGATTACTTCGAACGTGGCTTGGAGCTTGCGATCGAGCATGACAGTCTCAAGGTCTTGCCGGTCGATATCTCCGATCTCTTCGCTGTAGAGGTCGACTTCCAAGAGGATCTCGACCGGGCCAATCGTGGCCTTGGCGCATAGGGTCTCGGAACGAGACGCTGCGCCTCCACTCTCCCATTCAGTGATTCTTCAGGCCCCTTGTCTAAGCCGACCTTGCTAGGGTGACGCCACTTCCCAGCATGAAGAGTTGGATAGATATAGGAAAGAGAAGGAGTTCCCATTGAGCGCTGATGATGAGTCCACGAACGATGACATCATCACTGAAGAGATGCTCTGGGAACGGATCCCCGAGGTCCAAGGCGCGGAGCGTGCTGAGACCTATTACGAATTGAGCGCGCGGATCTATGCCCGTGGCCAATATGACGAAGCACTAGCTCTCGCAGAGACTGCTCGGGATATCTACTCAGAACTTGGCGCAGGAGCACCCGTCGAAGGGCTCGCGCAGGCCTACTCAGCGATTGGCTACAACCTCAATCAACTCCGTCGGATCGACGAGGCGGCGAAGGCGATGAGCAAGGCGGTCGAATTACTTCGCGAACATAAATCACCTGTCGCATTGGAACTCGCCTGCACCCTCGGTGAGTGGCTCTTCAACTCGAAGGAGTATGAGAAGGCGATCGAATGTGTCGAGGAGTGCGTTCAAGAACATCTCGTCGATGGCAACGAGATCGGTGCTGCCAATGACTTCTATCTCATCGGTTGTGCCAAGCGGGAACTCGGTCGTTATGAGGAAGCGATCGAGGCATTCAACCAGGCGCGTCCAATCTATAAGAAGTTGAAGGAAGTCATCCATGTCGGCCGTTGCGATCAGAAGATCGCATATTGCATGATCGCACTCGGTGATGCAGAGAACGGAGCGCTCGCTGCGCAACGTGCGCTCGACGTCTTCCAAACCGCACACGATCACATTCGTGAGACCTTCGCACTCTTCGAGTTGGGTAAGGCGAAAGTCCTCACTGGCGATGTGGATCAAGGACTTCAGACCCTTCGCAAAGTACTCCACACCATCGCTGAGTCCGATGAGAAGGATTTCGACTTCATCATCGAGGTTGAGCAAGAGATCGCAAAAACCCTTCGCAATCGCGGGGAGATCGA
>WLDY01000076.1 GCA_009704555.1 Actinomycetota bacterium
CCGTCGAATCCCCACGTGGAGAGCTCGGCGTCCACCTCGTCAGTGATGGTGGCACTCGCCCATTCCGCGTTCATTTCCGTGAGCCTTCATTCAACAATCTTCAGTCGACCGCAGCGATGGTCGAAGGCGGTCAGATCGCCGATGTCGTCGCCGCAGTCGCATCGATCGATCCCGTGATGGGGGGTGTCGATCGCTGATGTACACAGATGAACACGAGAAGGTGATGGATGCGATCATCAAGCGCTATCCACGTTCACGCTCTGCGATCATGCCACTGCTTCACTACGTGCAATCGATCGATGGCTATGTCACTCAAGAGGGAATAGAGCGGATCGCAGTCAAACTCGATCTCGAAACGGCTGAGGTCAATGCGGTAGCGACTTTCTACACCCAGTACAAGCGAAAGCCAGTCGGTGAGTATCACGTCGGTGTCTGCACCAACACGCTCTGCGCGATCATGGGTGGCGATGAGATCTACAAGTCTTTGCTCGAGCACCTCGAGATCGAAAACGATGGCGTCACCGCAGATGGCAAGGTCTCGGTCGAACATATCGAGTGCAACGCTGCCTGCGATTACGCGCCTGTCGTGATGGCCAATTGGGAGTTCTACGACAATCAGTCCCCATCGAGCGCTAAGGATCTCGTCGATGCGATGCGAAGTGGAAAGCCACCGAAGCCAACTCGCGGTCCTAATCGCCTCGTGACTTGGAAGGAAGCATCACGCGTCCTTGCTGGTCTTAGCGATGGCCTTGCCAATGAGGGCGTGCAGGCGGGGGATCCAACTCTTCTTGGACTGAAGATCGCTAGAGGAAACTCGAAAGAGAGAGGTGAGATCTGATGACGAAACTGACACCGGTCCTCTCTGCCTCCTGGGATCAAGCGGATTCATTCACTATTGAGGGATACAAGCGCAATGGTGGCTACAAGTCGGTAGCGAAGGCGCTTGATATGGATCCTGATGCGATCATCCAGATGGTCAAGGATTCGGGTCTTCGTGGTCGAGGTGGCGCAGGATTCCCTACCGGAATGAAGTGGGGATTCATCCCGCAAGGCGACAACAAAGAGCACTATCTCGTCGTCAACGCCGATGAGTCTGAGCCAGGGACCTGTAAGGACACACCACTTCTCCTTGCCAACCCACATGTCTTGGTCGAAGGCGTGATCATCGCCTCGTATGCGATCCGAGCGAATCATGCATTCATCTATATCCGCGGTGAAGTGACCCATGTGGTCCGTCGCGTGCAACAAGCGATCGA
Organism: Actinomycetota bacterium; assembly: GCA_009704555.1. Classification (GTDB taxonomy): domain Bacteria; phylum Actinomycetota; class Actinomycetes; order Nanopelagicales; family Nanopelagicaceae; genus SYAN01. The sequence goes on from WLDY01000076.1 coordinate 1,257, forward strand.
AGATGCCTACAAGGCAGGCTTACTTGGCAAGAACATTCTCGGGAAGGGTTTCGATCTAGAACTCGTCCTCCATGTCGGCGCAGGTGCGTATATCTGTGGTGAAGAGACTGCACTTCTCGATTCACTCGAAGGTTTCCGTGGCCAACCTCGTCTTCGTCCACCGTTCCCTGCGATCGCCGGTCTCTATGCCCGTCCGACCGTAGTCAACAATGTCGAGTCGATCGCATCCGTACCATCGATCATCGATAAGGGTGCGGAGTGGTTCGCATCGATGGGAACCGAGAAGTCGAAGGGTTACACCCTCTATTCACTCTCTGGTCACGTCAACAACCCAGGACAGTTCGAAGCGCCACTTGGCATCACGCTCCGGGAATTGATCGATCTTGCAGGCGGAATTCGCACTGGTCACAGACTCAAGTTCTGGACTCCAGGTGGATCATCGACGCCGATGTTCACCGATGAGCATCTCGATGTCCCACTCGATTACGAGGGCGTCGCCGCTGCCGGATCGATGCTCGGCACCAAGGCGCTGCAGATCTTCGATGAGACCACATGCGTCGTCCGCGCCGTCTTGCGTTGGACTGAGTTCTATAAGCACGAATCTTGCGGAAAGTGCACGCCATGCCGCGAAGGAACCTGGTGGTTGGTGCAGGCCTTGAAGAACCTCGAGAACGGTGAAGGAACACCTGCCGATCTCGATAAGTTGCTCGATCTCTGCGACAACATCATGGGTCGCTCCTTCTGCGCGCTCGCAGATGGCGCAGCGAGCCCGATCATTTCCTCACTCAAGTACTTCCGTCAGGAATATCTCGATCACTTGAGCAACGGTGGCTGTCCTTTCGATCCACATGCATCGACACTCTTCGCATCCTCGGAAGCAGGTGCGCGATGACGATCCAAGAGATCGCCAAGACGGAAGAGCCAGCGATCGAGTTGATAACGCTCACCATCGATGGTTTCGAAGTGAGCGTTCCGAAGGGAACCCTTGTCATTCGTGCAGCCGAGAAGCTCGGTATCCAGATCCCACGTTTCTGCGATCACCCTCTCCTCGATCCTGTCGGCGCATGCCGCCAATGTCTCGTCGAGATCGAGATCAACGGACGTAAGTTCCCGAAGCCACAAGCATCCTGCACCATCCCGGTCGAGCCCGGCATGGTCGTCAATACGCAGTTGACCTCAGCTGTTGCGCAGAAGGCGCAAGAAGGCGTTATGGAGTTGCTTCTTATCAACCATCCACTCGATTGTCCGGTCTGCGACAAGGGTGGTGAGTGCCCACTTCAGAACCAAGCGATGAGCAATGGTCGCGGTGAGTCTCGTTACGAGGGGAAGAAGCGCACCTTCGAGAAGCCGATCAATATCTCCTCGCAGGTCCTCCTCGATCGCGAACGCTGCATCCTCTGCGCCCGGTGCACTCGATTCTCAGAGCAGATCGCAGGCGACCCATTCATCACCCTCAACGAGCGCGGTGCCCTGCAACAAGTAGGTATCTACGAGAAGGAACCATTCCAGTCCTACTTCTCCGGCAATACCGTGCAGATCTGCCCAGTCGGTGCGCTCACCGGTGCTTCCTATCGATTCCGCGCCCGTCCATTCGACCTCGTCTCCACACCATCGGCATGTGAGCACTGCGCATCAGGATGTGACCTTCGTACCGATGTCCGTCGCGGTAAGACACTTCGTCGCCTCGCAGGTGATGACCCAAGCGTCAACGAGGAGTGGAATTGCGATAAAGGTCGCTGGGCCTTCAAGTACGCGCAATTCGAGCGGATCACGACACCGATGATCCGTGAGGAGAGTGGAGAACTTCGCGAAGCGTCATGGCCGGAGGCGCTCGCTCATGCTGCAAATGGTCTTGGAATGAATCGCGCTGCAGTCCTCGTCGGCGGTCGCGCCACACTCGAGGATGCCTATGGGTATTCGAAGTTCGCCCGTGTCGCACTCGGCACCAATGACATCGACTTCCGCGCACGAAGCACGAGCGATGAGGAGCGAGAGTTCTTGAGCTCTGTCGTCGTCGGATCGAACGTGACTTACCGTGATATCGATAAGGCGGATCAGGTCCTCCTCGCTGGTTTCGAGCCCGAGGAAGAATCCCCGATCGTCTTCTTGCGCATCCTCAAGCAGGTCAGAAAGCGCGCTCTTCCTGTCATTGCGATCGCACCATTCACTTCGCGCGGCAACGAGAAGTTGAAAGCGAAGGTGATCAAGAACGTAGGCAACGAGGCAGCAGATATCTCATCTGTCGCGCTCACTGCGAAGTCGGTGATCTTGGTAGGCGAACGTCTTGCCGAAGTACCGGGCGCACTCTCGGCGGCGAAGGCTGTGGCGGAGAAGAGCGGTGCGAAACTCGCATGGATCCCACGTCGCGCCGGCGAGCGAGGCGCGCTTGAGGCTGGTGCGATCGGAAACCTCCTTCCTGGCGGTCGCCCTCTCAGTGACGCGAAGGCACGTGTCGATATCCAGACTGCATGGTCGACACCAATGAGAAGCGTTCAGATCCCGACAGAACCTGGGATGTCGACCCCGCAGATACTCGATGCCCTCCATAGAGGTGAGATCGATGCGCTCCTCATCGGTGGCGTCGATCCATTCGATATCTCGGATGATGCGATCGAAGGACTTCGTAAGGCATTCGTAGTGAGCCTTGAGATCAGGAAGAGTTCGATGACCGAGGTCGCCGATGTGATCCTCCCTGTCGCGGCCGTGATCGAGAAGAGTGGCTCCTTCGTCGATTGGCAAGGAAGCGCTCGCTCCTTCGATGCAGCGGTGACCGATTCACTCCAACGGAGCGACCTTCGCATCCTCTCGATGCTCGCAGATGAGATGGGCAAATCGATCAATCTTCCAACGGTCGCAAAGGCTGCGAATGAGTTGGCATCCTTGAAGGATTGGGATGGAGCGCGTGCACCTTTTGCGCCACATGCTTCGATCTCTTTGAAGCAGCCGACCGAGAACCAAGCGCTCCTGACCTCATGGCGATTGCTCCTCGATCAAGGATCACTACAGAGCAACGAGCCGAACCTTGCCGGGACCGCGCACCCATCGGTCGTCGTGATCTCTCAAGATCGTGCAGATCGACTTGGCGTTGCCAACGGTGATCTCGTAAGAGTCTCCAATGACCATGGATCGATCACTTTGCCAGCGGAGATCGGTGACATCGATTTCAGATCGGTCTGGATCCCACGAAACTCTGCCAATTCGCGCCCATTGGTCGATTTGAAGAAGGCGACTCATACTCTCGTTACGGTGGTGAAGGCATGACGACCGCAGACCTGATCGGTATGGATCCAGGATGGCTGATCGCCGTCAAAGCGCTCCTCGTCTTCGCGATCTGCGTCCTCATGACGCTCTTTGCGATCTGGGC
>WLDY01000077.1 GCA_009704555.1 Actinomycetota bacterium
CCTTGCGAGGGTCGATCCTTGCCAAAGTCCGAATGCAGAGAAGATGGAGAGAGCAAGTCCGAGAAATGCGACGAACTGTCGTCGTCGAACCTCGGCTTTACCGAGATTGCAAGTGCCGGGGATGTAGGTATCTGACACGATTACTGGACTTCTTCCAGTTCTTCCTCATCGATCCAGATACTGGCATCAAGGTCATCTTGCTTCTCAACCCAAGAAAGGAATGAAAAGACACCCTTTACCGCTACGGCAAGGAGTGCGAAGAGAGCGACGATCCGCTTGAGCGCCTTGAACATAGAGAGAGTCTACCTTCACGGCTATCACTCTTCCACTCAGATGAGTCAGATGAGTCAGATGCGGTTGAGTCGCTCCAAGATCGCCATCGCTGCATTCTGTCCACCGATTCCTGAAACGCCACCACCCCGCCGTGATCCGGCTCCAGCCAAGAAGACATTCTCAAATTCCGTCTCACTTCCCCAACGGATGGTTTCGTGATCCTCGCGCCACGGAAATGTGAGGTCGGCATGGAAGATATTCCCCAGCGGTAAGCCGATCTCCTCTTCCAAGTCGATTGGCGACTTGATCTCGATAGCTAGATCCCCTCTTACATCTCTTGCCAAACACTCCTCGATTGGATCCAAGAGATAGGAGTTGATCTGTTCGAGTAGTCGCTTCCTCACCTCGTCCTTGACCTTCTCATTCTCTCCGACAAAGAGGTGATAGGGGGTGTGTAGCGCAAAGAGAGTGAGAGTGTGATAACCCGCTGCCGCGAGTTCAGGGGCAAGTATCGAAGGGTCGGTCAAGGTGTGACAGTAGATCTCTGCCGGTATCGGATTCGGAAGCGATCCACCGCTCGCGGCAACGAACGCCCGCTGCAGTTGATCGAAACTCTCATCGATATGGAAGGTCCCCGCGAAGGCATCCTTCGGATCCACCCCACTTCGAAGTCGTGGAAGCTGCTTGAGGACCATGTTGATCTTCACTTGCGATCCTTGCGTGACTGGCAGAGTCGACTCTCCCCCTTGCAACCGCGCTAACTCGGTGGGCGAACAGGCAGCGACGATGAAACGCGCCTCTACGCTCTCATCCTTGAAGTGGACGTGCCGCCCCTTGATTGACTCAACAGCTCGACCAGTCTCAATCACCACTCCGTGGGAGAGTGCAACGCGCTTCAATTCCGAAACAAGTGCGCCCATGCCACCTCGAGGGACCTTCCACTGCCCATCACCATTTCCCACCAAGTGATAGAGAAAGCAGCGATTGACAAGGAGTTCTGGGTCGAAGGCATCAGTGAAGGTGCCGATGAGGCCATCTGTGAGGACGATGCCCCGGACTCGATCATCGTCGAATCGATCAAGAAGGGTTCGACCGAGCGGGACGGTGAAGAGGAGGTCGAATGCCTCGCTGCCGATCTTCTTCCTCATCTCATCTCGAGTGGGAAGTGGAGAGAGGAACGTCCCTGCGATCGCTGGAGCAACGGATGCGATCTCACCGTAGAGAGTGCGCCACGAACGAGCATCTCGATCCAAACCTAAGGATGCGAATGCTGAATCCGCATCATTCCAATCATTGCTGATCAGAAGACGTTCATCCCGTCCCGTTTCGGACTTGAAGGGAGTGAAGGAGGAGATGCGACGCGTAATGGTCTCGAAGTTGAGTCCTAGGTCGCGGACGATCTCATCCGGAAGGAGCGAGACGAGATAGGAGTATCGAGAGAGCTTTGCATCGATTCCTTCGAAGACCCTCTCGCTTGCGGTCGCGCCACCAAGTTCCTCGCCAGCCTCGAAGAGTCGAACCGTAAGGCCTGCCTTTGCCAGGTAACACGCAGCGACGAGTCCATTGTGACCACCACCGATGATTGCGACATCCAGCATCAGTGAGTGCTTTCGACAAGCACCTGTCTCATCCGAAGAACAGCCTCTTCGATGATCTCATCACTCGTGCCGAAGTTGAATCTGACGAAGCCACGTCCACCAGGTCCATAGGTATGACCAGGGTTGAGCGCAACCTTTCCTCTTGTCAGCAACTCTCGAGCGGGTTCATCACCGAGACCATAGGCACGTAGGTCGACCCAACCGAGATAGCCGAAGTGAGTCCGAAAGAGGAAGGCCTTGGGTAACTGCTCCTTGATCAGGTCGTTCAAGAGATCACGTTTACGCTCCAAGTCGCTACGAATCTCATCGAGCCAAGCATTGCTCTCCTTGAAGGCAGCGACAGCTGCGATCGCACCGAATAATGAGGCGCGAAAGTGCACCGCTTCCGGTAACGATTTGAGCCGCTCATTGAGGCGATCATCAAGAGCGACGAATTGGGCGCACTTGAGACCTGCGAGATTCCAAGCCTTACTCGCCGAAATGACCGCGATCCCCACCTCTCTCGCTGCATCAGAAACGGAAAGGAATGGGAGATAACCCTCTCGGTGATAGACCAGTGGCGAGTGGATCTCATCGGAGATCACGATGACACCATATCTCTTCGCCAACTCCGCTATCCGAGAGAGTTGATCGGCAGTGAAGATGATCCCTAATGGATTGTGTGGGTGGCAGAGAAAGTGGACCTTCACTCCTGACGCATAACCGCGCTCGATGGCATCGAAGTCCAAGAGATAGCTTCTCTCTCGTGCGGCTCCGACCTCGATCTCGCACTCGATCAGTGGTACATCGACACACTCGGCGTGTAGCTCCTTGATCCAGTTGTAGAAATTCTGGTAGACGGGCGAGTTGACCATGATCTTCTCGCCATGGTGGATGAAGAGGCGCGAGACCTCCACGATGGCAGCTCCCACGTCCACCGCTACGCGTACTCGTTCCGGCTCGAAGGGAAAGTCGAAGCGACGGGCTGAGAAGTGAGCGAGCGCCTCGCCTAACTCCGGTATCGGACCCAAGTAGCCCGTGTCAGAGCGTGTGACCAAATCGATGAGGCGCTGTTGGATCTCTGGAGCGATCTCGTAATCCATCTCTGCAACCGGAAGCGGCAGCACATCTGCGGGAAATCTTCGCCACTTCTCACTAGAGCGCTCTCGCAACTCTTGAAGTGACGGGATATGGATGGGAGTCATTTCGATGAGGGTAATCCCAAGCCCGCAGCACTTCAAGGATTCAAGCGAGCCGAGCGGTGGAATTCCTCACTACAAGCGTCGTAGGGAGCGTCAACGAGTGGAACTCACTCGACGGATTCTTCAACTTCTCTGTGATCGACCATGCGGCCATCTCACCCATCCTCGTCACTGGTTGCTCGACTGTGGTGAGATCGAAGAACTCCGCCATCTCATGCCCGTCGAAACCGACGATCGAGATGTCCTCCGGTACGCGCAAGCCATGACGTCTGATCGCACGCATCGCACCAATCGCCATCTCATCGGATTGGGCGAAGATCGCCGTCGGTCTATTGGGTCTTGCAAGTAACTCATCGATCGCACGCTCAGCACCTTGCATCGTGAACTCCCCGAAGACCTCCCGCGAGGGATCCCACGCGAGTGAACTCTCTGCTAGGACGTCTATGAAACCTTTCCTTCGATCTTGCGGCACGCTGAAGTTGAATGGATCCTTTGGGCTTCCGGAGATGATCGCCAATTCCTTATGGCCTTGATTGACGAGATGGCGGGTAGCGGTCCTCGCTGCTGCCACATCATCGATCGCAACCGAAGAGCAATTGTCATGATGCATCCCAACAAGAGCGATGGGGATGCCAAGGCTGAGCATCGATTCGAACTCCTCTTCGGTCGGAGGAAGGCTGATGACGATCAACGCATCGACTCTCCCCTTGAGAAGTTGATGTTGGAATAACCGCTCTCGCCCCTTCATCTGACTGAAGTTGTAGAGGAGAAGGTCGAGACCCGACTCCCGGAGCGCTCCTTCTACCCCATTGATCACCTGCGCGAAGTACCAACGCGAGACATAGGGTGCGACGACTCCGACGCTATTTGTTCTGCCGTAGATCCTCTTGTTCGGAGAGAGTGGGATCGGATAATCGAGCCGCTCTGCTGCCTCGAGGATCCGTTTACGAGTGGGAGCGGATACATGTTGCATTCCGCGAAGCGCCCGCGAGACCGTTGCAATCGAAACCCCGGCAAGGTCAGCGACATCCTTGATGCCTGCCTTCACCTTCTCCATCGAGTCCTCATCATTATTCGCGTATTTGTCTTGCTCCTTGCTCTTGGCGCTTTTCTGAAAAACGCCGCAAGGGGGAGAAAAGTAAGGCTAGTTGCAGAAAATGACCAGCCTTCCTCTCCCCACTTTCGGAGGATCTAGGCTCGGCGCGTGGCAAGCCCCGCAAGGATCGCACGAAGCATCATTGAGATCGAGCCTCGATTCGCTCCTGTGATCGAACGTTCAGGGCTCTGCCCAGTAGGGAATGCCGGTAGGCGAGAGAGCAACTTCCGTTCCCTTGCGACCTCGATCATCTCGCAACAACTATCGACGAAAGCGGCAGCGACGATCATCGGCCGCGTAGAGACCCTCACCGGAGGGATTACTCCTCGCCGCGTAAACGCCGTGAGCACTGCAAAACTTCGAAGCGCTGGCCTCTCGAACTCGAAGGCCCGGGCTATCTCTGAGCTGGCCGAGGCAGAGAAAGAGATCAAGTTCTCTCGCCTCCACTTGATCAAGGACGA
>WLDY01000078.1 GCA_009704555.1 Actinomycetota bacterium
GTTACCCCATCCACTCGTGAGGCTCACGCCAGATTCCTTCTTGCGGAGTAATCTCGCAAGAAGTGGGGCGGTGACGAAGAAGAGGATCATGGCAAGGAGAAGATCAACAAGTTCTGGAGCGACGCCAGCCTCGAACTGCATCGTGGAACCACTTGCTCGCATGCCACCGATGAGGATCGCGGCGGGGATCACACCAAGCGGGTTCGCGCGAGCGAGGAGGGCGACAGTGATTCCATCGAAGCCAAGCCCTGCGTTGAATGCTGGCTCGAAACGGCCAACGATGCTTTGCGTCTCGATGGCTCCCGCGATTCCTGCAATTGCACCTCCTGCGACCATGGCGATGACGACGGTGAGTTTGACCGGCATTCCGGCGTACCAGGCTGCGTTCTTGTTCTTGCCGACTGTCTCGATGCGAAATCCTGAGGTGGTGTTACCCAGAAACCACCACATCCCATATGCGATGGCGACAGCGATGAAGAATCCGAATGGAAGCCCGAGGAAGTCTGGGATCCGCGCACTCTCTTGAATCTCTGGAGTCCGAGTGAGTGGTTGGTCTGGCTCCTTGAACGGACGTGAGGCCAGGAAGTCTGCGAGTGCGATGACGATGCTGTTGAGCATGATGGTCGTGATGACTTCGTGGACACCGCGATAGGCCTTGAGTGCACCGGCGATGAATCCCACGAGAGCCCCGAAGAAGGCGCCGAAGAGGATCGCAACCGGGATGTGAATGAGAGTCGGTAGATCCAGGGCATAGCCGGCCCAAGCGGAAGCGAGCGCTCCCGAGATCAACTGTCCTTGCGCACCGATATTGAAGAGACCAGCGCGGAGTCCGATAGCAACCGCGAGTCCACTAAGGATCAACGGCGTCGCTTTCGCCAAGGTGGTGGCTATTCCATCCCACGATCCAAATGCGGTGGTGAAGAGTGCTGTGTAAGCGGTGATCGGATTGATGTCCTGTATGTAGACCAGGATGCCGCCGAAGAAGAGTGCGACGGCGACTGAGAGAAGTGGAATCGCGAAGGAACCGAAGTCAATGCGCGGCTTTTGCATGATCGACCTTCTCTATGAACTCAATGAATCGTTGAGAGCCTGAATTCGATGAAGCGTAGTGTGCAAGAGGGAGGCGCTCAACACGCCTCCCTCTTGTCACATCAATACCCACACTCGAGTGAGTGCGAGCTTTCGACCTTAGAGAGTTACTCCAGTCTTGACGGTTCCGTTGAGAACCTTTGGAGTGATTGCTCGTACCTTCTTCCTGACGTCAGCAGGTACCTTGCTGCGCAAGCCATGGTAAGGAGCGAGCCCGACATCACCAAAGACGTTGCCGCCCTTGAATGTGCCTGCCTTGGCAGACTTGATGATGCTCTCGACACCCTTGTCGATCAACTTCATCGCTGAAGTGACCAAGCATGGACGCGCCTCTGGCAATGTGTTCCACTGATCGGAATCGACTCCGATGCAGAAGACGCCCTTCTTCTTGGCGATGCGAAGGAGAGCACCGTTTCCGGTGTTTCCGCCAGCGCCGAAGATGACGTCAAAGCCCTGGGAGAGCAACTGCTGTGCGGTTGCTGCGCCCCATGCTGGGTCATTGAAGGCGTTGTCTGGTGCGTGATAGATCAGACGGGTTGCTGGGTACTTCTTCTTCAGTTCCTTCGCAGCGTATGCGACACCATTTCGGTATCCCTCGCCGAAGTAACGAACTGGAGGAACGGTATCTGTTCCGAGTACTGCACCGGTCTTACCGGTCTTGGTGAGATGACCTGCAAGGTAACCGGCAAGGAAGCCCGCCTTGTCTTCTGGGAAGACGAGACCAGCGAGGTTGCTCACGGCTGTTCCCTGGAACTGGTCAACTCCGATGAACTTGACATTCGGATATGCCTTTGCAGCGGTGGTGATCGCCTCGGCCATCAAGAACCCGACACCGATGACGATGTCGTACTTCTTGTCGGTGAATTGCTTGATGTTGCTTGCATAATCCTTTGGATCAGTGGTCTCGATGTACTTCGCGAAACCTCCGACAGCCTTTGCGCCTTTCTGCGCGCCGGACCATGCGGACTGGTTGAATGACTTGTCATCCACCTTGCCAGTGTCAGTGACTAGACCGATGCAAAGTACGGTGCCCTTGCCGCAGTCAGCCTCTGTTGCTGCTTTCGAAGGTGCAGCGAAACCTACAGTTGCAAGTGCCACTGCAGCCATGACGGCTGTAATGCGCTTGATCATGAATCTCCTCTCAAAGGTCCGTCTAATGTCTTTCGACTCGACGGGGTAACCGATCGATTTACAATCAGAAGGGAAGGCATCGTGAGAGCGACGCGAATGATTGTGTGCGTGAATCCTAGGGTTGCGCCACGAACTTTCCGGCGCACGGCGCATCACGGAATGATTACGGAAATCTCGCCGAGGTAAGGCTCAAGTAAAGGTTGAAGGCTTATGCGACGCAACGAGTGCGGCGCGGTGTTGCGAACTTCTTCCCGAGCTCCTCGAGTTCGACCGATACCTGGGTACGGATCGCCTCCTCGCTTCCAAGGAGTGCAGTCAAGGCCTTGATAGATCCCTTGAGATCGGCGGCTTCCTTATCCAGTTCGATCTTGGAGACTTTGGTGAGCCGCCTGAGAGGCATATCCAAGATGTATGTGGCCTGCTCGTCATCTAATTTGAAGCTCTTGATGAGGGAGGCCTTTGCTGCGTTCGCATCCTCACTGCCTCGGATGATCTTGACGACTTTATCGATGTCGACGATCGCCTTGAGAAGGCCCTCGACCAACCGCAACCTTTCCTCTGACCTACGTTTACGGTAGATCGATCGACGCCTGACCACATCGATTCGGTGTGAGATGAAGACGTCGAGGAGCTCCTTCAAGCCAAGGGTGCGTGGCTTGCCATCGACGAGAGCCACGGCATTGATCGCGAATTGATCCTCGAGCGGTGAGAGTTTGTAAAGCTGCTCCAAGACCTTCTCTGGTTCATAGCCGTTCTTGATCTCGATGACGACGCGAGTGCCGTTCTGGCCGTCTGATAGGTCGATGATGTCGGAGATTCCTTGGACCTTCTTCGACTTTACGAGCGTTGAGATTCGTTCGACGACTTTCTCAGGTCCGATGGTGAAGGGGAGTTCCGTGATGGTCAAGCCTTGCTTGCGACTCGAGACCTTTCCGATCTCCACTGTCGCACGAAGTTGGAAGGAACCTTTTCCGGTGCTGTAGGCATCGACGACACCAGCAAGACCGTGGATCTCACCACCAGTCGGGAAATCTGGACCCGGAATGAACTTCATCAATTGCTTGAGCGTCGCCTTCGGATTCTCGATCAAATGTCGTGTCGCGGCGATGACCTCACCAAGGTTATGGGGCGCCATGTTGGTGGCCATGCCGACAGCGATGCCACTTCCTCCATTGACGAGGAGATTTGGGAATGCTGCAGGAAGGACGAGCGGCTCTAGAAGCTGACCGTCGTAGTTCGCACCGAAGTCGACAGTCTCCTCATCCGCTTCATCGACCATCGCCATCGCAGCTGAGGCAAGGCGCGCCTCGGTGTAACGCATCGCAGCCGGACCGGCATCTAGCGAGCCGAAGTTTCCATGTCCATCGACGAGCGGAAGTCGCATCGAGAAGTTCTGTGCCATACGGACCAATGCGTCATAGATCGCACCATCTCCATGGGGATGGAGCTTTCCCATAACTTCACCGACGACTCGTGCACTCTTGACGTGACCACGATCAGGTCGTAACCCCATCTCCACCATCTGATGGAGGATCCTGCGATGAACCGGCTTCAATCCGTCACGCGCATCGGGCAAGGCACGCGAGTAGATGACCGAGTAGGCATATTCCAGGAAGGAATCTGACATCTCCGAAGCGACATCGATATCTACGATTCGCCCCGCGTCTTCGCCCGGCTTAGGACCTTGAGGCTTCTGCTTACTTGACTGCGTGGTTGATTGCTTTGGCACGGGGTGGATTCTGCCCTGCTCCGGCAAGAATCAGGGGGATTTGAGTGGGCGTGCGCCGATGACTTGCACACATCGCCCTGCCATCTCATTCCCACTCTTGAGTGAGGCAAGAAGATCACGATCCTTGATCCACTCCGCCATGAATCCGGCAGCGAAGCTATCGCCCGCTCCGGTGGTATCGACTGGTTCTCTCCTCGGTTGTCTATCGCTCACGATCCCACCTGACTTCGCATCGATGGCAACGGCTCCAGACTCGTTTCGCTTGATGACCACGATCTCTGCGTTCCGTGTGAGTGTCACGAGAATCTCTTCTAGCGGTGCACTCTCACTAGCCGCCAGATAACGCGCCTCCGATTCGTTGAGGATCATCACAGTCTTTCTCGGTAACTTGGCGAGTATCGAGACGATCGCGGAGTGATCAGCGAAAGTGGACATCGTGCCGACTGATGCAGGATCAAAGATGACAGGGATTTCCGCTTGCTCCAAGACTTGGAAGATATCCAGGACGCCTTGATGTGATCTCCTATTGAAGAGGGCATAACCGGATATATAGGCGATCTCGAGGTTCGTAAGCGAGGGGAGGTCTCTCGCAGAGAGCCCTGCATTCGCTCCAGAGTCGGGAAACATGGTGCGTTCGCCACTCCGGTCGA
>WLDY01000079.1 GCA_009704555.1 Actinomycetota bacterium
ACCGTCTCACGTTTTCGTGGCGCAGATCCAGAGGGTTTGGGGAGGTTCTTGGAGGATTTCGCCTCGAAACGGAGCGAGATGCTTCCAGCGCTCGATCTTGGCTCTTCACTTCGTACCGAACCGATCTCCCTTGCTATCGAAAGCGATTCGATCGCCGGTCAGGCACGAAACATTGCGGAGTATTTGCGCAGCAGGCACCTTCGAGATGGCATCGCCTGGAGTGAGATGGCAGTTGTAGTCCGCTCTCCTGGTGAACATCTAGCGACGATCCGTCGGACTTTGGCCCTTTCCAATATCCCAGTGATCCAAGAACGGGGCACGCAATCTCTCGCTGAGAGTTCTGCGATCAAGCCATTGATCATGATCGCTGAGATCGCACTCGGCATCGTGCCTTTGGTGAAGGAGAACTTCGAACGAGTCGAGGAGTTACTCCTCTCTGAGTTCGGTGGACTTGATCCACTTCGTCTTCGTCGATTGCGAGAGGAGATCAATCGCAATCGCGATGAGGGCGATGCGAGGTCGACCGATGAGGTGATCCTTGCAGCGCTGCAGGATCGCGAAGTGATGATTCCCTTCGACCCGCAAGGGGAGTTGAAACCCCTGACGGGCCTCTTGAAGCGAGCGGCCAAAGTCGCATCCACTTCCCGCGCCACGATCACTGATCTCCTGTGGGAGATCTGGAGCAACGCCAGGAACCATCAAGGGGATCTCCTCAATGAACTCTGGCGAGATCGCGTCATCGCAAGCCACTCGCTCTATGAGATCGGCGCAGCTGATCGGGATCTCGATCTCGTGGTCGAACTCTTCGAGGTCGCACGTCGATTCACGGAGAGATTCCCATACTCGACCCCCGCTCTCTTCCTGGAGGATTTGAGATCGACGACGATCTTCGGCGATGTGATCGCTCCCGTCTCCGATGGTGGAGATCGAGTCACGCTGACGACGGTCCACTCCGCCAAAGGAAACGATTGGAAGGTCGTGGTGATTGCTGGAGTCCAAGATGGAATCTGGCCTAACCTCAAGATGCGTGGCTCACTCCTGGGTAGTGAACGTCTCGTGGAGATTCAACGCTACGGACTCCTCCCACGAGCAGAACTTGCAGCGCTCTCTGCCAACGCACTCGCACTCGATGAAGCACGCCTCTTCGACTTTGCGACAAAGCGTGCGAGAGAGCATCTCCTCGTCACTGCAGTCTCGCGCGAGGATGACATCCCTTCTCCCTACTTCTTCGACTTCGCTGCGAAGTGCCCGGTGGGTGAGAGCGTCGATGCACCACTCTCACCGCTTCCACTGATCGCACATCTTCGCCGTGAGGTGATGGATCAAGATCTCCCGCGCGAGAGACGCGAGCGATCCGCGACGATGCTCAAGGCGCTGGCCGAAGAAGGGTTCACACTCGCTCACTCTTCGAGGTGGTTAGGTTTCCATGCCTTGAGTACCGATGCTCCGCTCGTTGCAGATGGTGCTGAGATCCCGGTATCGCCGAGCGAGATCGATCGTTTCATCGAGTGCCAATTGCGATGGTTCTTGGAGAAGAGCGGTGCGCGCGATGGCGATAGTCAGGCAGCGCTCCTAGGTTCTGCGATCCATGCCTACGCCCAACTCCTCGCAGAAGGCCAAGTCGATATCGATGAGGCACGCTCTCGTTTGGAACGGACGTGGTACTTGATCGATCGAAGTACCGGTTGGGCTCACACCCATGAGTTACGCCGTGCGACGCGGATCCTCGATCGCTTCTTCCTTTGGCACACCAGTAACGAACGGACACTCCTTGCAACGGAGGCGAAGCTCGACTTGAAGATCGGTCGAGTACGAATGCGTGGAAGTGCTGACCGCATCGAGATCGATGACGATGGCAAACTCTTCATCGTCGACCTCAAGACCTCGGCTACTCCATTGACTGAGGAGAAGACAGTCCAGAACCTGCAACTTGCTGCCTATCAGACCGCATTGGCGAAGGGTGGTTTTGAGGAGTTGAAGGGTCGGATCGATGAAGAGCCGGAGATCGGCGGAGGACAACTCGTCTATCCAGCGAAGGATTCGAAGTCGATCACCACGCGAGAACAACCTGCGATTGATCCGGCGGAGATCGCCGCGAAGATAGAGAGTGAGAGCCTTGCGATGGCAGGCAATGCCTTCGTCGCGACGATCAACAGCTCTTGTCGAATCTGTGCGGTTCGAACCATCTGCCCGATGCAAGGCAGTGGTCGATCGGTGGTCCAGCCATGAGTAAGAGAGATGATGTGAAGGCGATCAAGTACAGCGAATCTGAGATCACCGCCGCACTTCTTCGCGTCGATCCTAAGTTCAAAGAGCCGACTCAAGAGCAGAGTCAGATCATCTCTGCACCACTCTCACCTGCGATCGTGATCGCTGGAGCAGGCTCAGGCAAGACCGAGACGATGGCTTCACGTGTGCTCTACCTCGTTGCGAACGATTTGGTCCGTCCCGATGAGATCTTGGGGCTAACCTTCACACGAAAGGCGGCAGGCGAGTTGGCAGTCCGCGTGAGATTACGCCTTCGACAATTGGCAGAGAGCGGGATCATCTCTCGTTCTCTCTTGCTTACCGACCCGACGATCCTCACCTATCACTCCTATGCATCGAAGATCGTCTCGGAGTACGGACTTCGCCACGGTATCGATAGTGATTTCATCCCGCTTGGAGAGGCCGCGCTCTTTCAGATCGCCACACAGGTGGTGGCGCATCACACCGAGATGGATCCCGATGTCGAGATCAAGTCGAAGACGGCAGTGGAGAAGGTCATCTCGCTCTCGCGCCTGATCTCCGAACATGGCAGTAGCGTCGAAGCGGTGCGATCGGTCACCGAGGAGATCTTGGCGGGGATCTCATCCCTTCCCGGAAAACTCACCCTTGAACATCAGAAGATCATTGATCAGGCCAAGCTCCGCCTTGCACTCCTTCCGATGGTGGAGCGTTTCGATGAGAAGAGACGCGAGGAGAACACCTTCTCCTTCGATGATCAGATGTCGATGGCCTCGACTCTCTCTGCAGAATTCGCTGAGATCGGTGAGTCGGAGCGGTTGAAGTTCAAGGCAGTCCTCCTTGATGAGTACCAAGACACCTCGCAGAGCCAGTTGCGGATGCTCTCTGCGCTCTATGGCAGGGTCGACGGGAGTGAGAGCCATCCTGTGATGGCGGTAGGCGATCCATTCCAATCGATCTATGGCTGGCGTGGTGCGAGTGCGGACACGATGACGACTTTCTTCAACTACTTCCCAGCGGGAAGCGCAGGAGAGCTTCGCTATTCACTCAGCATCAGTTGGCGCAATGACCGCGCCATCCTCGAGCGGGCGAATGAGGTGATCGAGGCGATCGAAGGGCTTGCGCACCCTGATGGTGATGAGGATTCGGCAGATTCTGCCGGCACGGGAACTCCTACGAATCCATCTCACGCGGTGCAACGACTCTCAAGTCGGAAGAACGCTGGTGATGGTGAGGTCGTTGCTGGCGCTTTTCTCACTCTCGAAGATGAAGCGGAAGCTTTGGCAGACTACTTCGAAAAGCGCCTGACCGAATCGCTCTCTGCTGCCGTCTTGGTCCGCTCGCGTTCACAGATCGAAGTGATCGAGCGAGCCTTGAGAGCGCGCAAACTCCCGGTCGATGTCGTTGGCATCGGCGGTCTCCTCTTCATCCCAGAGATCGTCGAGGTGATCTCGTTCTTGAAGGCGATCGCCTTCACCGACCGCGGTGTATCCCTTGCGCGGATCCTCACCAGTGAGCGTTACGCCATCGGCGCGAAGGATCTCGCTGCCCTTGCTGACTACTCGCGTCAGATCGTCAGAGAGCGAAGCGGCGGAGTGAAGAACTCATTGATCAAGGAGATCGCATCGGGAGATCCGGAGACCTTGGAGAACGAGGGACAGTTCGTAGGAAATATCGTCGAGGCGCTCGATCTCATCGATGATGCACCGCGCTCGAACTTCACCGAGATAGGTCTCGCGCGTCTTCGTCAGGCGAGTCGGGATATCCAACGAGTGCGAGAGCGCTCTGGATCGCTGATCGACATCACTTTGGAGGCGATTCGAACCCTCGGTCTTGAGGTTGAGGTGATGGTCCGCGATGGAATCGATCTCGGGACGAGACACCTCAACCGTTTCATCGATGAGGTCGGGAAGTTCCAGAGCGAGGGCGGATCACTTGCTGGCTTCTTGGATTGGATCGATTACGCGATCACGCGCGAAAGCGGCCTCAAGGAGAGCGAGGTGAAGGAGAGCAAGGGTCGGATTCAGATCATCACTGTCCACGGCGCGAAGGGACTTGAGTGGGATCTAGTGGCAGTACCGGGACTTCGCGATGGCGGCTTCCCAGTCACCGGGCAAAGCGTCGACAATTGGTTGATCGATGCTGGTGACATGCCATTCTCACTCCGAGGCGATCGCTATCAACTCCCTCACTTCGATATCTCCATGGTGGCAGATTGCAAGGAGTTGACCGCGAGACAGAAGGATTTCGCAGCGCAGTGTCGTGC
>WLDY01000008.1 GCA_009704555.1 Actinomycetota bacterium
ATCCGACCTACAGGTCTCGTTGATCCCAAGGTCGTCATCAAACCGATCAAGGGACAGATCGATGACCTCCTGGGGGAGATCAAGGTCCGGACCGAACGAGATGAGCGCGTCCTCGTCACCACGCTGACCAAGAAGATGGCAGAGGATCTCACCGATTACTTCGTCGAGAGTGGGGTCAAGGTGAGGTACCTCCACTCCGATGTCGATACCCTTCGCCGCGTCGAGTTACTGAGTGAACTTCGCGCTGGTCTCTACGACGTACTGATCGGCATCAATCTCTTGCGCGAAGGTCTCGATCTGCCGGAGGTCTCGCTTGTCGCGATCCTCGATGCGGATAAGGAGGGCTTCTTGCGATCGACCACCTCGTTGATCCAGACCATCGGTCGTGCTGCCCGTAACGTCTCTGGCGAAGTGCATATGTACGCGGACAACATCACCGATTCGATGATGCGAGCGATTGATGAGACCAATCGAAGGCGAGAGAAGCAGGTTGCCTACAACAAGGAGCATGGTGTCGATCCAAAACCGCTGCGGAAGCGGATCGCGGATATCACCGAGATGTTGGTCCGTGAGAGTGAGGACACCACCGAACTCCTCGCATCGAGTAGAAAGCGCTCCAGCGCACCGGTAGGGCTTCACACCAAGTCATTGGTACAAAGGCCGCAAGAGGAGTTACTGGGACTGATCGAATCCTTGACGGAGCAGATGCGAGAGGCCGCGGGACAGCTGCACTTCGAATTGGCAGCACGGTTGCGCGATGAGATCGCAGAGCTCAAGCGCGAACTCCGAGACATGGGGATAGCAGGTGTGAAGTGATGGATCATCTGATCGTCCGTGGTGCGCGGGAACACAACCTCAAGAACGTCAACCTAGAGGTGCCACGAAATGCCTTGATCGTCTTCACCGGGCTCTCCGGTTCGGGTAAGTCATCCCTGGCATTCGACACCATCTTCGCCGAAGGTCAGCGCCGCTATGTTGAATCTCTCTCAGCCTATGCGCGTCAGTTCCTTGGCCAGATGGATAAACCTGATGTCGACTTCATCGAAGGACTCTCTCCGGCGGTCTCGATCGACCAGAAGTCGACCAACCGCAATCCGCGTTCGACCGTGGGAACCATCACCGAGGTCTATGACTACCTACGTCTTCTCTTCGCTCGCGCAGGAAGACCACATTGCCCTAAGTGCGACAAGCCGATCCAGAGGCAGAATGCACAGAACATCGTCGATCAGATCCTGCAACTTCCGGTAGGGACCAAGTTCCAAGTCTTGGCACCAGTGATCCGGAGCCGCAAGGGTGAGTTCGTCGATCTCTTCAAGGAGTTGCAGGCCAGCGGTTATTCGAGGGCCCGAGTGGATGGCGCGACGATCATGCTCGATGACCCTCCGAAATTGAAGAAGCAAGAGAAACATTCGATCGAAGTCGTGATCGATCGCCTCACCGTCAAAGAGGAATCACGCTCCCGCATCAATGACTCGATCGAGACTGCGCTCAAACTCGCTGATGGCCTGGTCATCTGTGACTTCGTCGATGGGCTCGGTGAAGGAAAGAAACGCGAGAAGGAACGGACCTACAGCGAGAAGTTGGCATGCCATGACTGCCAGATCTCCTTTGAAGAATTGGAACCACGATCCTTCTCCTTCAACTCTCCCTTCGGCGCATGTCCAGAGTGCACAGGTATCGGATCAAGACTTGAGGTCGATGAGGAACTAGTCATCCCTGATGACTCGATCTCGATCTCGGATGGAGCGATCGCACCATGGTCTGGCGGTCAATCATCGGAGTATTTCCTGCGACTTCTTGAAGGTCTCTCCTCTGACCTCAAATTCTCACTCGAAATCCCTTGGAAGCGACTCTCGGCGAAGGCCAAAGAGGCGGTCTTGCATGGTTACGAATACGAGATCCATGTGAAGTACCGCAATCGTTACGGTAGGACGCGCAATTACTCCACCGGCTTCGAGGGAGTGGTGCCTTTCATCGAGAGGAGGCACTCGGAGACCGATAGCGATTACAGCCGTGAGAAGTACGAGGCGTACATGCGCGAGACTCCTTGCCCGAAGTGTCAGGGGAGTCGACTCAAGCCTGAAGTCCTGGCAGTGAAGATCGGTGGCCTCAATATCTCGCAGATCGCTGAGTTGTCCATCGATGAGTGTGCGAAGTTCCTTGCCTCGATCGAGTTCACCGAGCGCGAGGCGAAGATCGCAGAGCGCGTCATGAAGGAGGTCAACTCCCGGTTAGGTTTCCTCATCGATGTCGGTCTGGAGTACCTCACACTCGCCCGGGCTGCGGCGACGCTCTCTGGTGGTGAGGCACAACGGATCCGCCTTGCCACACAGATCGGCTCTGGACTGACCGGAGTCCTCTATGTCTTGGATGAGCCAAGCATCGGATTGCACCAGCGTGATAACCGACGATTGATCGAGACCCTGACTCGCCTTCGCGATATAGGCAACACCTTGATTGTCGTCGAACATGATGAAGAGACGATCAGGACCGCAGATTGGATCGTCGACATCGGTCCTGGAGCAGGTGAGCATGGCGGCGAGGTCGTCGTCTCCGGCGATTATGAAGCGCTGATCACTTCCAAGAAGTCCATTACTGGTGATTACATCTCCGGCCGCAAGGAGATCGCCACACCGAAAAAGCGGCGCCCCCTCGATGCAAAGCGAGCGCTTCTGATCAAGGAGGCTAAGGCGAACAATCTCAAGTCGGTCGATGTGCGGATCCCGCTGGGTCTCTTCGTCGCAGTCACGGGAGTGAGTGGATCGGGTAAGTCGACCTTGGTCAACGACATCCTCTACTCGGTCCTCGCAAACAAACTCAATGGTGCGCGTATCGTTCCTGGACGCCATCGAACAATCCAAGGCCTCGATCACCTCGACAAGGTCGTCCATGTGGATCAATCCCCGATAGGGCGCACGCCGCGGTCGAATCCGGCGACCTATACCGGCGTCTTCGACAAGATCCGCGCACTCTTCGCAGAGACGAGTGAGGCGAAGGTTCGTGGCTATCAGCAGGGACGCTTCTCCTTCAACGTCAAAGGTGGTCGCTGCGAGAATTGTGCTGGCGACGGCACCATCACGATCGAGATGAACTTCCTTCCTGATGTCTATGTCCCATGCGAGGTTTGTCATGGCGCCCGATACAACCGGGAGACTCTCGAGGTTCATTACAAGGGCAAGACGATCTCCGAAGTATTGGATATGCCGATCGAGAAGGCGGCTGACTTCTTTGAGAGCATCCCATCGATCTATCGTTACCTGCGGACGCTCTGCGATGTGGGACTCGGTTATGTCCGGCTAGGACAATCTGCTCCGACGCTCTCTGGTGGTGAGGCGCAGCGCGTGAAACTGGCGACGGAGTTACAACGTCGCTCTACCGGTCGAACGATCTACGTCCTCGACGAGCCGACTACGGGTCTGCATTTCGAGGATGTACGCAAACTCCTCCTCGTCCTCTCTCGACTCGTAGAGACTGGCAACTCCGTCGTCGTGATCGAACACAATCTCGATGTGATCAAGTCCGCGGATTGGGTGATCGATCTCGGTCCCGGTGGTGGCTCTTCAGGTGGCGAGGTGATCGCAGAAGGAACCCCGGAACAAGTGGCGAAGGTAGAGGGAAGCTTTACTGGGCAATTCTTGGCGGAAGTCCTTGGCAAGAAGTAGACGAGATCCCGCGAGCTATCGCCCAACCGGGGTCCCAGACGCTCCCGGTGTCTATAGATTCTTCGATGAAGATGAGAAGGTCATCTACGTTGGAAAGGCGAGATCGCTTCGCAATCGGCTGAACTCATACTTCCAGAAGAACCTCACCGAGAAGACTCGGCGGATGGTCGAGAGCGCAGTGCGCGTCGACTGGACTGTGGTTTCGAGTGAGGTGGAGGCGCTCCAACTCGAGTTCAGCTGGATCAAGTCTGAGAGCCCAGAGTTCAATGTCCAGTTTCGTGATGACAAGTCATATCCCTATCTCGCACTGAGCGTCGGGGATGAATATCCGCGGATCTTCATCACTCGCTCTGAGCGACGCGATGGGCTCAAAAGATTCGGTCCTTACACCCATGCATGGGCGCTTCGAAGCACCTTCGACGTGATCCAACGAGCCTTCCCGGTTCGAAGTTGTAGCGTTTCCAATTTCGAGAAAGCGAAACGAACGAAACGCCAATGCCTCTTGGGCGATATCGGTAAGTGCTCTGCGCCTTGTGTTGGTCGGATCAGCAAGGTCGATCATGACGCGCTCGTCCAAGGAGTTGTGGGATTCCTTGAGAAGGGCGATGAAGAGGTGCTGGCTCATCTCGCGCAGGAGATGGAGGAGGCGGCCGCGCGTGAGGAGTTCGAACGCGCAGCCCTGCTCCGTGACCGGATCAATTCGATCACGAAGGCTCAGGAGTCATCCGATGCCGCCTGGTCAGAGAGCCTAACCCTCGACCTCTTCGCTCGTCATGACGATGTGACCCATTCCGCCATCTCGTGGTTCACAGTGCGATCCGGTCGGATCACTGGCTCCAGGTCATGGGTAATCGAGATGAAGTCGATCCCAGAAGATAGTTCGATCATGGAGATCGCATTGCAACGCCACTATGAGAAGTTCCCGGAGGAGATACCGAGCGAGATTCTCATCTCGGATCACGGCGATGATCTCGATTCATTGGCGGCGCTCCTTACCGAGCACGCTGGGCGCGCTGTCACAATCAAGAGTCCGCAACGGGGCGAGAAGTCAGAGTTGATGGCGATGGCGAAGCGGAGCGCTCACTACGCCTTGGTTCAATTTCTCTCCAAGAGATCCAACGACACCGCGGTCACTGGGACTGCGCTCGAGGAGATCGCAGAGGCCTTGGATCTCACTGAGATCCCACTCCGAATCGAATGTTTCGATATCTCCAACATCCAAGGTACGACGATCGTCGCATCGATGGTGGTCTTCGAGGATGGTCAACCACGAAAGAGCGAATATCGTCGTTTCTCGATCACGGACCCGGAGATCAAGGATGATTTCTCATCGATGGCTCACGTCGTCACTCGTCGTTTCAAGCGATTCCTGCTCGAGCGCGAGATCGACATCTCTGAAGTCGAGATCAGTGGTGGCAAACGTCCTAAGTTCGCCTATCCGCCACAACTCGTCGTGATCGATGGTGGCAAGGGTCAGGTCAATGCTGCATGGCAAGCCTTGACTGCGCTCGGAATCTCTGGGATCCCCGTGGTCGGCCTCGCGAAGAGATTGGAGGAGATCTATCTACCAGAGACGAGTCAGCCGATTATCTTGCCTCGACATAGCGAGGGACTCTTCCTGCTACAACGGATCAGGGATGAGGCTCACCGATTCGCAATCACCTTCCATAGGAGCAAGAGGTCCAAGTTGATGCTCGACTCGCTACTTGATGAGATCCCGGCCCTGGGCGAGATACGCAGGCAGACGCTCTTGGAGAGATTTGGATCGGTTGCAGCGCTACGTAAGTCCAACGTAGATGAGATAGCGACCGTCCCTGGGATCGGCCCGCGAATAGCCACTCTGATCGTCGACCATCTGGCCACTCTCTCGACCGAGGTGCTCGATACCGCCACTGGTGAGCTGATATCGAGTCAGGATTCCGATGTGGTAGCGAGCGACGAGCAGTAGAGTCAGAACCGTTATGGCAAAGCGAGAATTGTTGGTCATCTCCGGGATGAGCGGGGCAGGGAAGTCCTCGGTCGCAAAGACCCTTGAGGATGGCGGTTGGTACGTCGTCGACAACCTTCCACCGGCGTTGATCTCCTCGCTCTTCGAGATGACCGAACAGACGGTTCATCTGATCGCAGTCGTCATCGACGTCCGTGGGCGTGAACACTTCGACGACCTCACTCGCGCCCTCGCCGAACTCACCCAAAGGGGGATCGAGACTCGGATCCTCTTCGTGGACGCTTCCGATGAGTCGCTCGTCCGCAGGTTCGAGGCGACCAAGAGACCGCATCCGCTCCAGTCGAGTGATCGCGTCCTCGACGGCATCCATCGTGAGCGCGAGAAGCTTCAAGACCTCCGGAGCAAGGCAGACATCATCGTCGACACAAGTGAGATGAACATTCACCAGCTCGAACGTCGAATCGATCAACTCTTCGAACACGAAGGAAGAGTTGATCTGCAGATGAACCTCATCTCATTCGGTTACAAATATGGTCTTCCAGTCGATGCTGACTTGGTCCTTGATTGCCGCTTCATCACCAATCCACATTGGGATCCGGAGTTGCGTCCGCTCACTGGACTTGATGGCGCGGTCTCGGATCGAGTCCTCGCCAGCGAAGGCGTTGCCAACTTCATGGATCGAGCAGTCGAGATGATCGGTTCGGTGATCCCGGGATTCATACGAGAGGGTAAGAAGTTCGTGACCGTCGCCATAGGTTGCACGGGTGGCAGACATCGCTCGGTGGCGATCTGTGAGGCATTGAGTGAACGATTGAAAGAGATGGACCATGCCGACCTCTCGCTCCTGATCCAATCCTCGCACCGGGATGTACGACGGACCGTCTGACTCGGTTCGAGTGAGCGACCATGAGGTGGATCTGCAGGTGAATCTAGATTCGGCGAGGGACCCGGCATGACTCTCAAAGTGACAGCGCTCGGTGGTGGACACGGCCTCGCTGCGACGCTCAGTGCACTACGACGTTGCGATATCGACATCACTGCGATCGTCACCGTCGCTGACAACGGTGGGTCCTCGGGACGCTTACGAGAGGAATTCGGATCGCTGCCACCAGGAGATCTGAGAATGGCTCTTGCTGCGCTCTGTGCCGATGATGCCTGGGGTAGAGGTTGGGCGGAGATTATGCAATACCGATTCACCTCAGACGGGGAGATGAATGGGCATGCCCTTGGGAATCTACTGCTGACTGCGCTCTGGGATCGTGAATCCGATCCGGTGAAAGGACTTGATCAGGTCGGCGCACTCTTGAAGGTGGTCGGTCGAGTCCTTCCAATGTCGCTCGAACCACTTGAGATCGAAGCGGATTTCGCTGATGGGGTGAGGATCCGTGGCCAAGTCGAGGTAGGTACATATCGCGGCGATCTCATCGATATTCGGATCATCCCGCAACAACCGAAACCGACACCGGAGGCAGTGACCGCTATCGGTCTAGCAGATTGGATCACGCTCGGTCCAGGATCCTGGTTCTCTAGTGTGATGCCTCATCTCTTGGTCAAGGACCAGCTTGATTCCATCGTCGCATCACCCGCAAGAAAGTTGGTTCTGCTCAATCTCGATGATCCAGCTGGCGATGAACTCTCTGGAACCTCACCGATGCATCACCTTGATGTCATCGCGCGATTTGCCCCACGGATGAGACTTGATGTCGTCCTGGCTGATACATCCTTATCTCGTTATGGTCAAGCACTCAATGAGAAGGTCGAGGCGATGGGTGCACGCCTGGTGTTGTGGGATTTAGCACAAGATGAAGCAAAGAACTATCACGAGAGTGAGAAATTAGCCCCTGCATTCCGCCACATTTTCGGCGCCGAAAGTGTTAGATAGCGCCCATGGCGATGACCTCCTCCGTAAAAGATGAATTGAGCCGGGTCGCGATCAACAAACCCTGTTGTCGGAAGGCCGAAGTCTCGGCGATCCTTCGCTTCGCGGGCGGATTGCATATCAACTCCGGCAAGATCGCCGTCGAAGTGGAATTGGATACCGCTCACTCTGCAAGGAGATTGCGCAAGGACATCGCAGAGATCTACGGCCACGATTCCGAGGTAGCGATCATCAGCGCAGGTGGTCTGCGGAAAGGCAATCGCTATTTGGTTCGTGTGCTCGACGATGGTGAAGCGTTGGCAAGGCAGACCGGATTGATCGACTCGCAGAATCGACCGATTCGAGGTTTGCCACCCCAGATCGTCTCGGCTGCAATCTGTGATGCTGAGGCTGCATGGCGTGGCGCATTCGTAGCTCACGGTTCGCTCACCGAGCCAGGGAGATCCTCCGCCTTGGAGATCACCTGTCCGGGACCAGAGGCCGCCCTTGCATTGGTGGGCTCGGCGCGCAGATTGGGCATCACCGCGAAGGCGCGCGAAGTTCGCGGCGTCGATCGCGTCGTGATTCGTGACGGAGATGCGATTGGAGCTTTGCTTACGCGCATCGGCGCTCACGAGAGTGTGCTTGCCTGGGAAGAGCGAAGGATGCGCCGTGAGGTGCGCGCCACCGCGAATCGTTTGGCTAACTTCGATGATGCGAACCTGCGCCGCTCAGCGCGAGCTGCAGTCGCAGCCTCTGCTCGCGTCCAGCGTGCGCTCGAGATCCTCGGCGATGAGATTCCGGATCACCTGCGTGAAGCGGGTGAGTTACGAATCAAGCATGGTCAAGCCAGCTTGGAAGAGCTTGGCTCTCTCGCAGTTCCTGCTATGACGAAGGATGCTGTCGCTGGACGTATCCGTCGGCTGCTGGCGATGGCAGACAAGCGTGCCGCCGATCTTGGTATCCCAGATACCGAGAGTTCTCTTTCGCCTGAGATGCTCAGCTCAGAGTGATTTCTCAGCTAGATTGCTAGACTGCGCATCGGATCCACGGCGTTGTGGATGGTTCGCGATTCTGGTCAACTTCCTAGTTTCCGCCCCGCACCTCTCTTGCGGACTTGTTGAGATCGAAGATCACCTCAAGAAGGAATGGATGGGTCGGACTGGATCGGGCTGAGAGGCCCGAATCGATCGAGATGGGATTGAAATGGTCAAGGTAGGTATCAACGGCTTTGGACGTATCGGTCGGAACTTCTTCCGAGCCGCTCTCAAACAGAACGCTCCCTTCGAGATCGTCGCGGTCAACGATCTCACCGACAACGAGACATTGGCGCACCTTCTCAAGTATGACTCGATCTTGGGTCGTCTTGGCGCAGAGGTGACTCATACCGACGACTCCATCACTGTCGATGGGAAGACCTTCAAGGTCTTCGCGGAGAAGGATCCAGCCTCTATTCCCTGGGGCGATGTAGATATCGTGATCGAATCGACTGGACGCTTCACTAAGGCATCCGATGCCCAGAAGCACCTTGCTGCAGGCGCGAAGAAGGTCATCATCTCGGCACCAGCGACGGATGAGGACATCACCATCGTCCTTGGTGTCAACGAAGGTGCCTATGACTCGAGTAAGCACCACATCATCTCCAATGCCTCATGTACTACGAACTGCTTGGCTCCGATGGCCAAGGTGATTCATGAGAAATTCGGCATCACCCGCGGTTTCATGACCACGGTTCACGCCTACACCAACGATCAAGTCATCCTCGACTTTCCGCATAAGGACCTCCGCCGTGCACGAGCAGCAGCTACCAACATCATCCCGACATCAACGGGAGCTGCGAAGGCGATCGGTCTCGTCATGCCGGAATTGAAGGGGAAGCTGGATGGTTACGCGCTTCGTGTACCAGTCCCGACTGGTTCGATTACTGACCTCACGGTCGAACTCTCCAAGGAGACGACTGCTGCTGAGATCAATGCAGCGATCAAGAGCGCGGCAGAGGGACCATTGAAAGGGATCCTCTCCTATACCGAAGACCCGATCGTCTCAAGCGACATCGTCACCGACCCGCATTCATGCATCTTCGATGCAGGTGTAACCAAGGTGATCGGCAATACCGCGAAGGTCGCTGGTTGGTATGACAACGAGTGGGGATACTCCAATCGACTCGTCGACCTGATCTCCTTCATCGGAAAGAAGCTCTAGAGAGACGAATGATTCTTCGTCGCCTCTCCGAATTCGATCTCCACGGAAGACGAGTCATCCTTCGCTGCGATCTCAACGTTCCCATCAAGGATGGGGCGATCACCGACGATGGTCGTATTCGCGCTTCGCTACCGACGCTCCGACTGCTCTTGGAGCAAGGTGCAGCTGTCGTGATTCTTGCCCATCTCGGTCGACCGAAAGGTGAGCGAAAACCAGAGCTCTCGTTGGAACCTGTTGGCAAGCGTCTCTCCGAGCTGATCGGTAGAGAGGTGAAGTTCGCTCCGAATGCTCGCGAATGTGAAAGCGCTGCCAAGGCCCTGCAGGGCGGCGAGATCTTGTTGATCGAGAACATCCGCTTTGAAGCTGCGGAGACGAGCAAGGAGTCGACCGAGCGGGGTGATTTAGCGGAGGTCTTAGCCCGCTATGGCGACTTCTATGTCGGAGACGGCTTCGGTGCAGTCCATCGCAAACATGCGTCGGTCTTCGAGTTGGCGGAGAAGTTGCCACATGCTGCTGGACTCTTGGTGGAGGAAGAAGTGAGGGTGCTTCAGACTTTGTTGGAATCGCCGAGCCGCCCGTTCGCGGTTGTCCTCGGTGGCGCGAAGGTCTCCGACAAGATCGCCGTCATACGAAACCTTGTCGAGAGAGTCGACCTTCTAGTCATCGGGGGAGGGATGGTCTTCACATTCTTGGCGGCGCAAGGATTGAGCGTTGGAAAGTCGCTCCTTGAAGTCGATCAGATGGAAACCGTCAAGGAGGTCCTCAATCGCGCAAGGGAGCGAGGAGTCCGAGTTCTCCTTCCTACGGACATTCTCGTCGCGACTGAATTCAAGGATCTTCCTGCTAAGCGGACTTTGGCAACCGAGATCGGTGCTGATGAGATGGGGCTCGACATCGGACCTGATTCTGCAGAGCATTACGCGGCAGCGCTCCGAGAGTGCAAGACTGTCTTCTGGAACGGTCCGATGGGCGTCTTCGAGTTCTCGAACTATCAAGGCGGAACTCGGGCGGTGGCGAAGGCTCTCACCGAGATCGACGGACTTACGGTCGTAGGTGGTGGCGATAGCGCTGCTGCGATTCGAGCCTTGGGATTTGCTGATGAGCAGTTCGGCTACATCTCCACCGGCGGTGGAGCGAGCCTGGAGTACCTCGAGGGGAAGGAACTTCCCGGATTGGTTGCATTGAGATGAGCGGTAAGGAATCAATGACCGAGGCGATCGATCTGACCGAGAAGCGGCCCTTGATCGCAGGCAATTGGAAGATGAACTTGAACCACCTGGAAGCGATCGCAGTGACGCAGAAACTCGTCTACTCGTTAGAAGATCGGGACTTCGAGAAGGTGGAAGTCGCGGTCTTTCCGCCCTATACCGATCTTAGATCGGTACAGACTTTGGTCGATGGCGATCGTCTCCGGATCTCGTACGGCGCGCAGGATCTTTCGCCGGAGAAGAATGGCGCGTTCACCGGTGACATCTCGGCCTCGATGCTGGAGAAGATGGGTTGCACCTATGTCATCGTCGGCCACTCGGAGCGCCGCGCGATTCATCAAGAGAGTGATGAACTCATCAATCGGAAGCTAAAGGCAGCCTCCGCTCATGGCATAGCACCCATCCTTTGTATCGGCGAGGAACTATCCATTCGTGAGGAGGGGCGTCAGATTGAACATGTCGTCTCGCAACTTCGTGCTGCACTCAAGGGCATCCATAAACCTGATCTGAAGAAGATGGTTTTCGCATATGAGCCGGTGTGGGCGATTGGAACCGGACGGACTGCGACACCTGAGGATGCAGAGGAAGTCTGTCTTGCCATCAGGAATGAGTTGCGAAAGATTGGCAGCGACGAGATCGCTGAGAATGCACGGATCCTCTACGGCGGTTCCGTGAAGTCATCGAACATCGTCGAAATCATGCGTCAACCCAACGTCAACGGTGCCTTGGTCGGAGGAGCGAGCCTTGACCCGGAGGAG
>WLDY01000080.1 GCA_009704555.1 Actinomycetota bacterium
TCGAGATCCGAACCGTCGTAGCGTCACCGCTATCGAGATCAGTGAGATATCGGACCTTCAATCGGGGATTTCGGGCAAAGAGGTGAAGGAAGGGACGGATCGGATCCATCACGAGTGCGGAATCGATCTCTAACTCCTCCTGCAGGAAGTACTCCTCGAAGTCGATCATCCGAGTATCACCAAGAGGTAGATCCAAGATTGCACGCACCATCTGCTCTGCGACAGTGGTGTAACTCGCGCTCTCACTCCAAAAGGTGAAGGTCGATGCTCCGAACTCACGACGAACGAGAGCACCGTCATCGGGATCGATCACGTAATTGATGACACCTACCAGCGAACTCTTACCTGCCTCAATCAGGGCTCGATCTATTGCAAGGTTGATACGGGGATCATCTTCTTGTTGCTCTCTCTCGCTTCCGCCACCACTCAAGATTGGACTGGAATTGATACCCACCACTTCAACGACCGTCCCACGCCTTGTAAGAGTGATGATCGGCCAGATCGCGACTTGATTATGGGGCGAGCGCGCGATGGAGAGAAGGTGAAGAGAGTCGCTATCAGATCGATGATTCCCTTCGGTACTCGTAGAGGTCATTGCTTCAAGCATCTCTGGCGTAGTTCGCGCCGAGATCCCTGTGATACCAGCGCTCTTCAAGGCAGAGGTGAAGGAACGTAGCGTCGATGGTGCGATGCTGCTGTCGATCACTGCAAGGAGAAGCGTGTGATCCCTCGGTAGTCGTGCGAACCAGGCTTTGATTCTGGTTGGATCATGGAGCAGCTCGGAGACTTCGTAACCCTCCACCCCCTGGTATCCGACACCGAGGGAGCGCGCATGAGTCGCGAGGAGAGCGTGATTGTCACTCCTTCCAAGCGCGATGATCAGAGCTCTCACGAGGCGAGAATCTACGCGCTTGATCGAGAGAGCAACCGAATATCGCGCTCCGAGACTTAGACTTCGCTCATGTTGAGACGACTCATCAACGCTCGATTCGAGTTGATGAAGTTCGGTACCGTCGGTGGCATCGCCTACATCGTCAATCTCCTCCTCTTCAATCTCCTGGTCCACTTCCCCTTCTCGCCACTGGATGACCGTCCGGTCACCGGATCCCTCATCGCTGGAATCGTCTCGATCCTGATCGCTTACTTCGGGAACCGCTTCTGGACCTGGCGCGAGCGCCCTCGCCGCGCGATGTCTCGGGAGATCGCACTCTTCTTCATCATCAACGGGATCGGTATCGCCATCGCCTCCGGCGTCCTCTATATCTCCCGATACGTCTTAGGTTTCGAATCTGCCTTCGCAGACAACATCGCAGCCAATGTCATCGGCGTCGGAATCGGCACCATCTTCCGATTCTTGAGTTATCGCATCTGGGTATTCCCCAAGGCTCTTCCTACGGCGAAGGCTGTCGGCTAGAGGGCAGATCAATGACATGCCTCGGATAGTCCTCGCCTCCGCATCACCTTCACGACTTCGACTCCTTCGAATGGTCGGTATCGAACCGGAGATCATGGTCAGCGGTGTCGATGAGGAGAGTGATGAGTATCGCTCACTCTCGCCGAGTGAACTCGTGGTCGCGCTCGCAATCGTCAAGGCGCATACCGTCGCCAACTCCCTACTTGCCCAAGGAAGAATCGATGATGATCTGATTGTCATCGGATGCGACTCCACCTTCGAATTCGAAGGGAAGTCACTCGGTAAACCAGGTACGAGAGAACGTTCGATCGAGAGGTCTCGCCTGGTTCAAGGAAGGTCCGGGATCCTTCACACCGGTCATTGCCTCATCGACCTTCGCGTCGACTCGGCATCTGAGACCGATGCGATGCGCGAGTATTCCGACATCGCATCGACTCGAGTTCACTTCGCGACGATGAGCGAGGACGAGATCTCCGCTTATGCAGCAACTGGTGAACCATTCAACGTCGCTGGTGGCTTCACCCTCGATGGCCTAAGCGCCCCCTTCATCCGAGCCATCGAAGGGGACTGGTCAAATGTCATCGGCTTGTCACTCCCCTTGATCAAGTCTGCGATCGATTCCTTCGGCTATCGATGGTTTGAGATCGCAACCAACGCGAACCCGCATGAGATGGGATCGCCATGACCCTCTATGCCGCCTATGGATCCAATCTCGATCCAGAGCAGATGAGGATGCGAGCTCCACACTCGCCTCATCGCGGGACCGGCTGGCTCCGCGGCTGGCGGATCACCTTCGGTGGTCATGAGTTCGGATGGGAAGGATCGATCGCGACGATCGTCGAGGATCCGACGAGAGAAGTCTTCGTAGCGATCTACGACCTGACCGAAGAGGATGAACTCGCCCTCGATCGATGGGAGGGCGCTGAACTCGGGCTCTACTCGAAGGTGAAGTTACGCGTCGAGACGCTCTGGGGAAGTGAAATCTGTTGGTTCTACGTGCTCAACTCCTATGAAGGTGGTTTCCCAAGTTATCGCTACCTGCGGATCATGGCCGATGCCGCGGAGATCGCAGGAGCGCCGATCGACTATGTCGATGAACTTCGCTCTCGAACCGCGATCGAGGATGAGTGACTACCCTCCTAGAACAGTGATATCTGACAGAGTATTGATGATCGGCCCCAATAACTCGATCCCACTGAGCGCAATCGCAGTTTGAACAAGTGGTCGCATACCTCGCTTTCGAACGGAGTCTGTCGATTTGAGATCCTTTCGACCATTGACGCCAAGTTTTCGGTAGATGGAGACGGTCTCCTGTCGGATCAATGATTCGCTATAACCTAACTCAAATGCGATCTGTGCATTTGTCTTACCCTCACGGATCAGGGTGAGAACACGCTCCTCTCTACTGGAGAGCAACCTCTGCTTCTCGTCGTACCAAAGATCCGTCTTCCCGTCTGACTTTTCGCGGAGTTGCAGTTCGAACGAAGTGAGAAGTGAAGCAATCAGTTGAATGAAGCTCTCGAACTCTGGAATGGATGTGACATCCTCGCGAAAGTTGAGGAAGTAGAGGGACTGAAGACCGATGGGAATCGCCACAGAAGAGGACCACATTTCCCTCAGATCGCTGGGAAGTTCACTCCGTTGAGTTCGCAGTTGATCGAGAGTGAAGATTCGCAGCCGTCCACCCCTCAAGGTCTCACTCGCAGCTCGATCAGAATCAATGGCGAGGCGAGAGATCTTCCCTGGATCGAAATGTGCGAAACCTTCATGTGAGACCACATGCAAAGTGCCGTCTCGTGATAGCTGGAGGAATGCAACCGCTGTTCCGTCGCCCGTCGAGCCCAATTCACGACTGAGGTATGTCATCACATGGGCACGCAGCGGATCTTGTGCCAACAATTCGATCAAGCCTTGGGCCCTCCGAAAGAGCGATTGAGTCATGCCCCCCCCCGGAAAGATGTTCGCTTTTCGAACACTGAATCTAGACTCCCCTACCGACATAGGGAAGGAGTGACGCGAGGCTAGATTTCCGACATGAGTGATGCGATTGACCCCACTCTTCGGGGTGAGGTCGAGGCCTGGATCGCAGATGACCCGGATCCGAAGACGGCGGCAGAGCTCACGACAATGCTCTCGACCGATGACCTCGCTGGCATCAAGAAGTGCTTCAACGGATTCCTCGAATTCGGCACCGCAGGACTTCGCGGGCGAATGGGGCCAGGTCCATCTCAGATGAATCGAGCAGTGGTCACGCGAACCGCAGCTGGCATCGCTCGCTACATGAAGGATCGTGGCCTTGCGTCGGTAGTGATCGGACGAGATGCGAGACATGGATCCGAGGCTTTCGCTCGAGACAGCGCCGAAATCTTTGCTGGCGCCGGCATTGAGGTCTATCTCCTTCCCAGGCCGTTGCCGACTCCTGTCCTTGCCTTCGCTCTTCGCGACCTCCAACTAGATCTTGGCGTCATGGTGACCGCAAGTCACAACCCGCCAGAGGACAACGGCTACAAGGTCTACCTTGGAGGCGAGGTCGATGGCATCAGATATCACGGCTCGCAGATCATCGCACCAGCCGATCGCCAGATCTTCGATGAGATCAAATCGATTCCAGCGATCAAGGCTTTGTCGCGGGGCAATCAATGGACAACTCTCGATGAGTCGGTGATCCGTCGCTACATACACACCACAGCAAGAGTGGCGACGAAGGCGCGAGAAATCACCGTCGTCTACACCGCGCTCCATGGCGTCGGTACCGAGACTTTGCGTTCGGTGTTCCACGCCGCCGGTTACGCAGAACCGATCTTGGTCACTGAGCAGGCAGAGCCCGACCCAGACTTTCCAACCGTTGCATTCCCTAATCCAGAAGAGAAGGGAGCGATCGATCTAGCCCTTGAGCGAGCACGCGATTTCGATGCTGACCTTGTCATCGCAAACGACCCTGATGCTGATCGTTGCGCGGCTGCGATCAAGGAGAGTCGTTCAGGTCAGTGGCGGATGCTCCGCGGCGATGAGGTTGGAATCCTGCTAGGCAATCACATCGCAGAGATGCTCTCGCCCGAGGCA
>WLDY01000081.1 GCA_009704555.1 Actinomycetota bacterium
GCGGTGAGGGTCCAATCGATGCGAAATGACTTGATCATCTCAAGAAAGCCGATGGCGCCATCCTCATCGTGAACTTCCGATGCCGGGATGCATAAGTGGCGCATCCACCAGATCGTCGAAAGAAGGACTACGGCAGAGATCGCAGCGACGATGTTCATATGGAGTTTGAAGTCGACGAAGTCGGCGATGATCGCGGCAAGGATTGCGGTCGTCACCGCTCCCGTGGTCCACATGCCATGGAGGAATGGCAAGACATTGGTGCCATAGAGCTTCTGCTGATGGAGCGATTGGGTGTTGACCGAGATGTGATACGAGGCCCATGACATTCCGAAGACGACATTGGCGATAAGGAAGAGAAGTGGGCTCGAGGTATTGGCGACGATGACGAACATCGTGATCATCGAGAGGGTGCTTCCGAAGAGGACAGGGAAGGTCCCGACTTTATGGATGATGTGACCCATCGTCATGAGAGCGGTGAAGGCACCAAGCGTTCCTACTCCTACCAATGTGCCGAAAGTGCCATAGGTGACGCCGAGGTTCGCCTTGAGGTCTGGAAATCGCGGTGCGAGCGCCATGACGAAGAAGCCGAATGTGAAGAAGAGCGTGGTGAGAGCGAAACGCTCGTTTCGCGGGAAATTTCTCAAAAGAGTGCGCTCGCAAGATCTCGACGTGCCTTGAGCAGGATCGGATCCTCTTGCGGCACGAGCGAGAAGAGGGTCAAGAGGTGCTCTCGTGCCCGCTTCCGATCATCTCCGGGATGGTTCTTGATGAAGGTGATGAGGCGCGCAAATGCAGCTTCAACCTCTCCCATCGCCACCTCGACATCGCTTGCCTTCATCGCAAGATCGAGATCATCTGGGTTTCTAGAGGCATCATCGATCGCCTTCTTCGGATCAATCGATGCAGTGCGGATCATCAACTCACACTGGGCGAGCGCTTGCAACGCAAGGGCATCACCCGGCCTTCGATCAAGGAGTCTCTTGTAGGCGCCTGCTGCAGTGGCGAAGTCGCCACGTTCGATCGCCGCGTAAGCCTCCTCCTCTTCAGGCTCACTCGGGGCAGGAGCATCGCTTGCAGGTGCTCCCGACGTATCCCCGCTAGACCCGCGCGAGATGGTCATACCTTGTTGCTCAGCGACCTCGAGGATGCGATTGATCATCAACCGGAGTGAGGCTTCCTCAGGCGGAAGTTGTGGGATCGGAAGGACTTGTTCATTGATCAAGACGACCGCTGCAGGGATCGCAGTGACGCGCAAGGCTGATGCGAGTTCAGGTTGTGTGTCGAAGGAGATGGCACCGAGTCGCCAAGCACCTTGATCCCGTTGCGCCAATCGATCGAGGGTCTCGAGCATCTCGCGCGAACCCTTTGCGCGATCTGACCAGATGAAGATGAAGGCAGGGACCTTCTTGCTGTAATCGATGAAGTCAGAGACGAGATTGTTCTCGGTGACATTGACGATCACGCTCGCTCCGCCAGAAGCTGCGCCAGATTGCGATCCTGGAGTCGAAGCCGGTGTGGCAGGTCGCACGAGGGAGGAGAGGTCGATAGCTCGACCGAAACCTTTGGGAAGATTTCCGAACTTCGAATTTCCCATGCCAGGAATACTCACTGCCCTATTCTCTCAACTTTCTCGTCTCGATCTCGAATCCATCCTACGAAACCAGCGAAATTCGCACTCTACGGTGTGACCTCTGCCTCGTTGCTGAGAGTCCCAGAGTCCATCCGCGAGGGAAGGATCGATGAGATGTAATCCTTCGTCGCAAAGTCCAAACCCACATCTCGACCTGCGCGCTCGCCCAAGTACCAGCGATGTTCCAAGACTTCGTGGAAGAGCTGAGCATCCTCGATCCGACCGCGAAGCGAGGGCGGGACTTGGCCCACGACATGATGGAAGACCTCCTCCAGCCAGACCTTCGCGACCTCCTCACGTGAAGGGCGCGGTTCTTGGATCCGTGAGTAATAACGATCGAAGGAGGCAAGTAATCGCTTCGCTTGGAACTCCTCGACATGTATCCCCATCAGATCGAGGATCCGAACCTTGTGATAATCGGCAGCGACGACCTTCGGTGTGAACTTCAAGTGTTGGCCATCGTCACCATAGGAGATCTCCACCTCTTCCACGGCGAAGCCGAGATCCTGCACCGTACGCATCGCACGTTCCACTGCTTGCCGATCACTCGCATCGAGGGATCGAGGTTCCGTGATTGCGCTCCATAACCTTCGATAGCGCCGGATCACTGCATCGCTCGCCCGTACCGGATCGAGACCGGGATAGATCACATCCGAGAGCGAGATATCTTCGAGCTCCGCTGCGACATTGAAATGTGCGATCTCAAGATCATGTTCGCGCTGTCCCTTACTAAGGCTCTGATGGAACTCTCCCGTCTCAGCATCGACGAGATATGCGGCGAAACTATCGGCATCCCGCCGGAAGAGTGTGTTCGAGAGTGAGCAGTCGCCCCACCAGAAACCGAGGAGGTGGAGCCTGACCAAGAGAAGTGCGAGGGCGCTTGCCATATTCTCGATCTCGAAGCCGGTGACCTTTCCTCCTAGGGCGCCACTCAAGATGACTCGATAGGGCGATGAGAAGGGAAGGAAGCGAGTGATCAGTGCCGCCTGTAACGCTTCGCCATCGTCACTACTTCTTCCTTCGACGACAGCAATGGGTTCGACAGCAGGTGCGCCCCGGTGGCTCAGTTCGCGCAAGATCTGATACTCACGCTCTGCGATCTCGGGGATGGTCTCCTTCACGGCATAGATCTCTAACTCCGGGCTTGATTCACTTCCGGCTTCCTCGAGTGGTGCGCGTACGAGGCGGACGACGTGTCGGGAGATTCCTCGTTGTAGGGCGAGGGAGGGATCCTCAGGCCAATCCTCCAAGGGAATCGACCACGGAAGGTGAGAGAGCGATGCGATCTCTTCGCCAAGTCCTCGGATACTGAGTGAGGATGGGGAGTTCGGCACAGAAGAATCCTATCGAGCACCACGATCGCACCTTCGATTGACTCTAAGATGCGGATGTGGCGGCACGTGAGAAAAAGTCGGATGACACTATCGTGACTTTCGGAACTCCAGGACGTCCGATCAGCACCTCTCACCCCTTCTACTTCGGTTTCCTAGCAGCAAGTGGTGCACTGGTTGCGATCGCGCTACTGCGCGCGCTGGCATCTGCAAGTGATGTCTTCATCTTGCTGATCATCTCGATCTTCTTAGCGGCAGGGCTCAATCCCTTGATCGAATTCCAAGTGCGACGTGGCATGAAGCGAGTCTTGGCGATAACTACCGTCGCTCTCTCGCTCATTGCAACCGCAGGACTTTTCATCTGGCTCGTCATCCCACCGGTCATAACCCAAGTCAACAACTTCATCGATTCGCTCCCAGAGACGATCTCGCGCCTGACAGAGAACCGTCAGATCGCCTCTCTCAATGAGAAGTACGGCATCGTCGATAACCTCGAACGATGGGCGCAGGATTCGATCGCTGACGGTCAGGTATTCACCACTCTCTTCGGAGGCGTGATCGGGGTCGGTCGGACCGTGATCTCAGGTACCTTCGCACTCCTTACCGTCTTCGTACTCACGCTCTACTTCATGGCGGCACTACCGAAATTCCTCCAGGTGCTCTACCGACTCGCACCAGCATCGCGGCGTCAACGAGTGAGCGCCATCGGAGTTGCGATCACCTACCGGATCGGTGTCTTCGTCGGCAGTCAGATCCTCATCGCAGCGACTGCAGCGCTCTTCATCACTGGTTACGGACTTGTGATCGGGATTCCCTATGCGGCAGCGCTTGGCATGGTGGTCTTCTTCGCAGGTCTCATCCCCCTCGTCGGTCACTTCATCGGTGCGACGATCTTCACGCTCGTCGCGCTCACCGTCTCTCCTGGAACCGCACTCGCAGCGCTCCTTGGGTACGGGGTCTATCAACAGGTGGAGAACTACATCGTCGTCCCTCGCATTATGAAGCGATCTCTCGCGATCCCTGGGATCGTCACGATCATCGCAGCGCTCCTTGGATCAACGCTCTTTGGATTGATCGGCGCGATCTTGGCAGTCCCGATGGCGGCTGCAGCGCTCTTGATCTTGGAAGAGGTCGTCTTCCCAAAGAGCGATCGAAGTTAGCTAGATCGCGTAAGGCAAACGCTTGATCCTGCTTGGGTCACTGCTTGGGTAATTGCGTAGGTAATGGCAACGCACTCGGATTGATCACACGCGCTATCTCAGTCAGTACTCGATAGACGGCAGGCTCTCCCACCCAGAGATGTTTCGCACCTTCCACAGGGATGAAAGCAAGTTGCGGGATAAGCGCAAAACGCTCCCTCGCAGCATCCGGTGGCAGGTAATCATCGAATTCTGGGATGAGCGCGATCACATCCCTTCCATCGCTTCCCCAGAAACGAAGATCCTCATCAGTCGCTGTGCGAAGCGGCGGACTCAAGAGGATCAATCCCTTCAC
>WLDY01000082.1 GCA_009704555.1 Actinomycetota bacterium
CCCTGCGACTTCGCTTCCCGCACCAGCCATCTCTTGCTGACTCATGTGGGCATAGTAGTCAGACTCGCCTCTCACCCCGACGGGAAACATGACCGTAACAAAGCGGTCATGCGTCTTTCACTGGCTCGCCCTAGCCTTCAGCCGTCATCAGGTGAGAGGGATCTCAGATCTCCTAGCCTGACCGCAGCGTTGCGGAGAGCAGAAGGTTCAAGAAGTCAGAGCTAGGGAGAGGCACGAATGTTCAAGAACGCAAGCGAGATCATCGACTACATCAAGAAGAACGATGTGAAGTTCGTCGATGTTCGATTCATCGACCTACCGGGCATCCAACATCACTTCAATGTTCCGGCAGCAAGTTTCGACCAGGAGATGTTCGAGAATGGTCTGATGTTCG
Organism: Actinomycetota bacterium; assembly: GCA_009704555.1. Lineage (GTDB taxonomy): Bacteria > Actinomycetota > Actinomycetes > Nanopelagicales > Nanopelagicaceae > SYAN01. Next base: position 395 of record WLDY01000082.1, read on the forward strand.
ACGGGTCATCGATCCGCGGATTCCAGTCGATTCACGAATCCGACATGAAGTTGCTGGCGGCCCCAGAGACTGCCTACTTGGATCCGTTCCGCAAAGAGAAGACCTTGATCATCACCCACTCCGTCCACGACCCGATCACCAATGAGCCCTATTCCCGTGATCCACGAAGCATCGTCAAGAAGGCCGTCGACTACATGCGATCGACTGGAATCGCAGACACTGCATTCTTCGCTCCCGAAGCGGAGTTCTACGTATTCGATCGAATTCGCTTCCTCACCGGCATGAACCAGGCTTTCCATCACATCGACTCCTACGAGGGTGCTTGGAATACCGGAATCGAAGAGGATGCCGATGGGACCCCTAACCGTGGCTATCGCACCAGGATCAAGGGTGGCTACTTCCCTGTCTCCCCGACTGATCAATTCGCTGATCTCCGCGATGAGATGGTCATGAACCTGGAGCGTGTCGGTCTCAACGTAGAGCGCGCACACCATGAGGTCGGCACCGCTGGTCAGATGGAAGTCAATTACAAGTTCAACGACGTACTCCATGCTGGTGACGATCTGATGAAGTTCAAGTACATCATCAAGAACACCGCATGGCAGGCTGGTAAGACTGCGACCTTCATGCCAAAGCCACTCTTTGGTGACAACGGATCAGGCATGCACTGCCACCAATCACTTTGGAAGGATGGCAAGCCGCTCTTCTACGGTGATGGCTACGCGGATCTCTCCGACATGGCGCGCTGGTACATCGGAGGTCTCCTCAAGCATGCGCCATCACTCCTCGCCTTCACCAACCCGACGGTCAATTCCTACAAGCGACTAGTCCCGGGTTATGAAGCTCCGGTCAATCTCGTCTACTCGGCAAGGAATCGAAGTGCTTGCATACGAATTCCGATTACCGGTACCAGCCCCAAAGCAAAGCGAATCGAGTTCCGTTGCCCGGATCCATCATCGAATCCATACCTCGCCTTTGCGGCGATGCTCATGGCCGGTCTCGATGGAATCCAAAACAAGATCGAGCCACCAGCACCAGTCGACAAAGACCTTTACGAACTAGAGGGCGATGAAGCCAAGGCCATCCCACAGGTTCCTGGTTCACTCGACGCCGTCTTGGACAACTTGGAGCGCGACCACGCATTCCTTACCAAGGGTGGGGTCTTCACACCAGATCTCATCGACATGTGGATCAGCTGGAAGCGGGCACAGGAGGTCGACTATGTGCGCCTTCGTCCACATCCTGCTGAGTTCGAGCTCTACTACGACATCTAAGAAGGATAAGTAATGAAGAAGGCCCCTTGACGAGAGTCGAGGGGCCTTCTTCTATGTGACCAACTAGTTGGCAACCGCTTATCGAATACTTCTTACTCGAACTATCGATGTGCTCGCTTTGATATCCGCAAGAAGAGTACTGCGAGCGTCGCCGAGAAAAGGCTGCCGACCAAAATCCCTATCTTGCCTGCTGCAAGTGCACCGCTGCCATCATCAAATGAGAGTTCAGCGATGAGTAACGAGACAGTGAATCCGATACCAGCGAGTAGTCCGACGCCGACTAAATCAGCCCATCTCAGATTTGCGTTGAGTTTCGCGGCGGTGAATCGCGTGAGGAGATAAGTCGCGAGCAAGACACCGACGGGTTTCCCGATTACAAGACCTGCGATCACCGCCACGGAGATGGGCTCAGCGATCGTCTCGACACCCAGCGCGCGCAAATCAACACCGGCCGCAGTGAAGGCGAAGAATGGGACTGCGATACCGACCGAGATTGGACGGACACGACGCTCTGCGACTTCGGCAGGTGATGGACCTTCATCACTACTGCTCAATCTCGTGAAGAGCGCGATGAGAACACCTGCAACAGTTGCATGGACTCCGGACTGGTAGGTACTCCACCAAATCACCAGAGCGAGCGGCACCATCAGGTACCACTGTGTCAATCCCCCCTTTTGAAGGAGTGCATAGAGAAGCAGCAGCGCCATCGTCAAGCCGATGAAGAGCAGATCAGTCTTCTCGGAGTAGAAGATGGCGATGATGGTGATTGCTCCGAGATCGTCGACGACTGCGAGGGCGAGCAGGAATGCTCGTAATTCGAGTGGTAGCCCTCTACCCGCTACCGCGAGAACGGCGAGGGCGAATGCAATATCTGTCGCAACTGGAATTGCCCAGCCATCGAGAGCGCCACTCTCACCCCGAGCAAGGACCACATAGACAAGCGCCGGGACGATCATTCCGGCGATGGCTGCGACGATCGGCACGACTGCTTGCTTCCGTTGTGCAAGCGAGCCATGGGTGAACTCATGTTTGAGTTCTAGACCAGCGACGAAGAAGAAGATCGCAAGGAATGCATCGGCCGCCCAATGGGCGATCGTCAGATCCAGCCCTATCGCTTCGATTCCGATTTTGGTGGCGCGGAAATCGGCGTACCAATCGCCGAGTTCGGAATTGGCGATGACCAGCGCTAGGAGGCCAGCGAGTAAGAGAAGTGCACCACCGAAAGTCTCATCACGAAGCACGCGAAGGAGCCATCGTCTCTCTCTTGGCGTGTCGATAGGTTCGAAGGCGTCGTGTCGAGAGAGTTCACTATCCATCGCACCAATGTACTCAATCATCACTCGCGTAGACTGAGGCGATGGAAACTCTCGCTTCTGCGCCGGTGATCGTCGCGATTCAGAATGGCGCTGCGGGCCCTATCAACCTCGTAGGAAAGTGGTTGACTGAAGCCGGCTTCGAGGTTCGCACCATCCATGCCTATGCCGCGCAGCCACTTCCTGCGGACATCTCAGGACTTGAGGAGTATGTCGGCGACTCAACACTCGCCGCAATCATCCCTCTTGGCGGATCGATTGGCGCTCTTGACGATGAGAGAGCTCCGTGGCTACCGATCGAACGTGCTCTCCTTCGAGATGCTGTCGCGCGTGATGTTCCGATTCTGGGTATCTGCCTCGGAGCGCAGTTGCTCGCGGCAAGCCTCGATGGAGAGTTGGACAAGGCGCCGCACCCGGAGATCGGAATCCACGAGATCACAGTTTCGGACGAAGAGGACCCCATCTTCGGATCACTCTCGCCACGGGGAGCCGTGCCCACCATTCAGTGGCATCAAGACATGGTCTCGACTTTGCCATCCACGGCGAAGACGATCGCCTCGTCAAGGCATTGCACCAACCAGATCTATCGAGTGGGAACGATCCACTACGGGCTCCAGTTCCATCCCGAAGCAGATCCCACCATCGTCACGATGTGGGAGAAGAAGGCAGACGAGGCTTACCAAAGATCCGAACGTCGTTCTGGGATTGCTAGAGATGTTGAAGAGGCGATGATGAAACTTGAAGAAGTTTGGCGACCGACAATCATGCGGTGGGCAACGATGGTTCACGGTTCAGTCGCGACTCGACCCAAACCACCAAAGCAACTCCCGTGATCACGACGATCGCTCCGAAAAGTAAGGTAATCGAAAGCACTTCGTCCAAGAAGATCGTCCCGAGCGCGATCGCTACCACTGGATTGACGTAGGCATAGGTCGCGATCAATCCGACCGGAGCATTCTGAACCAGCCATAGATACGCGGTGTAGGTCGCAATCGATCCGATGAGGACCAGGAAAATCCAACCAAGCCATGATTGCAACGTCGCATCGAGGAAGTCACCAAGATCCTCTCCGACCAGCAATCCGACGCTCGCCATGGAGACTCCACCTAGGAGCATCTGATAACCGGTAACCGTGAGTACGCTCTTCGGAAGATCCAAGCGCGGCGCGATGTATGTCCCGAAAGCCCACCCGAAGTTCCCGACCATGACCATAAGCATCCAGAAGATGTGAGCGCCGTTATTCGGTTTGCTCAATTCCGGTTGTAACAAGATGCCAACCCCGATAAATCCGATGATGATCCCCAACCAACTCAAGGGCGAGGACTTGGCACCGTCGATCACCTTGAAGATGGCGATCCAGAGTGGAAGGGCGGCAATCAAAAGCGCCACCATGCCCGTAGGTACTTCGTTGTACTGGGCCATCGCAACCATGCCGAGCCCGAG
>WLDY01000083.1 GCA_009704555.1 Actinomycetota bacterium
CTCCAGATGGCAGCCGAGTTGGTTCGTCATGGCACTGAAGTCGTCGCATTGCTGGAAAGCGGAAGGGTCTTCGCTCTCTCGAGCATCATCAAGACATTTGCACTCGGCCTCATCGCCCCGCTGATGGCGCTACGCGGTCTTGGATACATGATCACAATCAAGCGCGCTCGAGTCCCTTACCTCTCTGGGGCAGCGCTCTCCTCTTTCACGGGAAGCGAACGGGTCGAGGGGGCGACAGCTACTGACCTCGATTCCATGAAGAGGCATGCAACGTTCGAGGTCGATGCTGTCGCCATGGGATACGGCTTCATCCCCTCCAATGAGATCGCACGAAACCTCGGCGCAGAACATGTCATCGATCGTTCCACTCGTGGATTGAAGACGAGGACGAAGCTCGATGGCGCGACGTCAAGGGAGCACCTCTGGGTCATCGGTGACGGCAGGAACATCAATGGCGCACAAGTCGCCAAGTTGCGCGGCGAACTCTTGGCCACTTCCCTTGCTTCGATACTCACCGGTAGGCGTCGCAGGATCCGTTCTCTCCTCAAGAAAGTTCTTCTCTCCCGACAGCTTCTCTTCCAGGAAGTCCTCTGGCGGATCTACAAGTCGCCGATGCTCCTCGATCAATTCACCACGAGAGAGACCACCATTTGTCGCTGTCTCTCGATCACCAAAGGCGAGATCCTCGATGATCTGACCTCTGACATGACCTCTGCTGGCGCGCTCAAGCGAGTCAATCGCGTAGGGATGGGTAAGTGCCAAGGTCGATATTGCTCGCCATTCGCACAAAAGATCGTAGAAGATGCAACAGGTTTGCAACCAGATGCATTCTCAGGCTTTGCGCCACAAGTTCCGATCAAGCCAACCTCCATCGCAAACATCGCGTACCCGATCTCCTGACACTTCTTCACCGCGCTAGGCTTTCGGTATGAGTGAAGATTTCTTGGACAAGTCGAAAGACTTCGTTCAATCTTTGGACCGCGGCCTCTCCATCATGAAGGTCTTCAATGCCGAGAATCCGAAATTGACCCTCTCGGAAGTCGCAGAGTTGACCGGCTTCACCCGCGCGACTGCGCGACGCTTCCTACTCACTCTCGAGTCGCTCAACTATGTCGGCAGTACCGGTCGCTACTTCTTCTTGAAGCCTCGCGTCCTTGAACTCGGGTACGCCTATCTCAACTCATTCAGTCTGGTCAATATCGCTCAGGGTCACTTGGAGGAGATGGCGACCGAAGTGCGTGAATCCTGTTCTGCCTCTGTCCTTGAAGGATCGAATGTCATCTATGTCTGTCGCGCTTCAGCGAATCGGATCATGACGATCAATCTTGCAGTCGGTACCCAACTGCCCGCCTACGCCACCTCGATGGGTCGCGTACTCCTCGCTTCGATGAATGAGGATGAGTTGGATCGCTACTTCGATAGCGCAGTCATCGAGAAACTCACCTCACGGACCATCACTGATGAGGACGAACTCCGCCGGATCATCGCGAAGGTGCGTGAGGATGGCTACGCCATCAATGCCGAAGAGCTTGAGGAAGGCGTCGAGTCGGTATCAGTCCCGGTTCGCGGGAAGGATGGAAAGGTGCTGGCAGCGGCCAATGTCAGTGCGCACGCATCTCGAGTCTCCGTCGATGACTTGGTCAAGAAGCTTCTGCCACGACTCAAAGCCTGTGTTGCTGAGATCGAACAAGATCTCAATCTGCAGAACTAGTTCGAAGGTAGCTCTAGGAATCGCTTACTGGATCTGATCGATACAGAGGTACTTGATCTCCAAGAACTCCTCGATGCCGTGCTTCGACCCTTCGCGTCCTACGCCTGATTCCTTCACTCCGCCGAATGGCGCTCCCTCATAGGAGATGAGTCCGGTATTGATACCGACGACGCCGCTCTCAAGCGCTTCAGCCACTCGCCAGGTGCGAGCATTGTCGCGAGTGAAGAAATACGCGGCGAGACCGAACGGGGTGTTGTTCGCCATCTCGACTGCCTCTTCTTCAGTCTTGAACTTCACGATACCCGCCAAAGGACCGAAGGTCTCCTCTTGGCAAACCAGCATCTCTTCTCTCACATCAGTGAGGATGGTCGGTACGAAGAAAGTGCCACCTAGATCCGAACGCTTGCCGCCAAAGACAACTTTCGCACCGTTATCGAGCGCATCTTTGATGTGACTTTCGACCTTGATGACGGCATCCTCATTGATCAACGGACCTTGCTTGGTCTCTGGATCGAGGCCGCTTCCGACGCGCAGTTCGCTCACTGCTTTCGTCAACGCAGTGACGAAGCGATCGTGGATGCCCTCTTGCACGATGATGCGATTGGCACAGACGCATGTCTGACCACTGTTGCGGAACTTGGATGCGATCGTGCCTGCGACAGCAACATCGATATCGGCATCATCGAAGACGATCAGAGGTGCATTGCCACCGAGTTCCATGGCAACCTTCTTCACAGTCTTAGCTGAGGCGGCCATCAACTGCTTGCCGACCTCTGTCGATCCGGTGAAGCTCAATGCGCGAACGACGGGACTGCTCGTTATCTCCTCTGCGACCATCCGAGGATTTCCGACGATCACATTGAGGACACCTGCCGGGATACCAGCGCGATGCGCCAGCTCCGCCATCGCAAGTGCGGAGAGTGGGGTATCCGTAGCCGGCTTGATGATCATGGAACATCCAGCGGCGAGCGCAGGTGCTGCCTTACGCGCAATCATCGCCATCGGGAAGTTCCATGGCGTGATCGCCGCAGTCACTCCGATCGGTTGCTTGATGGTGAGGAGTCTGCGCGAGGCGACATTGCTCGGGATCGTCTCGCCATAGAGACGCTTTCCTTCTTCTGCGTACCACTCGATGAATCCCGCGCCGTATGTGATCTCAGCCTTCGCCTCAGTCAGTGGCTTACCTTGTTCGCCAGTGAGGATGATGGCAAGGTCGTCGACGTTATCCATGATCAGCTGATACCAACGACGAAGGATCTTGGCGCGATCAGGAGCAGTGAACCGCTTCCAGACTTCGAATCCAGCCTGTGCGGTGGAGATCGACTCCTTCACATCCTCGAGCGTTGCCATTGCGACATCGACGATGGTCTTACCGGTGGCTGGATCGATCACAGCGCGAGTGGCTCCATCGCGAGAGGCCTTCCATGCTCCATTGATGAAGAGTTTGTCCTTGATCAATGTCGGATCACTCAGGTGCTGATCGAGCGTCTTATCCGTGGAATACATCTCTTTCTCACTTTCAGGATTCGCTACTGGATCCGACACCGGATGACCGTGCGGATATGAAGCGAAGTCTATGGCCGTCGGGCTGGTGGAGCGATTGCCCGATCCCGCTAAAGACTGTCACCAACCACACACCGGTGATGTCCTAGACACCCCTCGCTCTCCTCGCTATGGTGACGATGCTCAATCTAAAGTCGTCCCATCGATAAGATTCGCATTACGAACAGGTGAAGGATTTGGAGTCCTGATGTCACAGCAGTCGCTCTCGCTGACCGAGAAGGATCGAAAGTACTTCCTTCACCCTTTCACCGCGCTCAAGGCACATGAGGATGCCTTCATGGGGAAGGTGATCGTCTCCGCAAAAGATTCGACGCTCCATGATGAAGAGGGCGCCAGTTACCTAGATGCCATGGCGGGGCTCTGGTGCGTCAATCTCGGCTACGGAAATCCGCGACTGCAAGCAGCAATCGCTGATCAAGTTGGACGACTCTCCTATTACCACTCCTTCTCTGGCATGAGCACTGATCTCGCCGCTCGTCTCTCAGAGCGCATCATCTCGTTAGCTCCAAAAGGAATGAGCAAGGTCTTCTACGGTGGCAGTGGTTCCGATGCCAACGACACCAATGCAAAGATCGTCTGGTTCTACAACAACGCTCTCGGTCGACCTGAGAAGAAGAAGATCATCTCGCGGCTCCGTGGTTATCACGGTGTCACTGTCCTCTCTGCAGGATTGACAGGCCTCAAGAACTTGCATGATGGATTCGATCTTCCACTCCCGATGATCAGACATGTCCGACCACCTCATCGGATCTGGGAGAAGGCTCCCGGTGCCACCGACGCAGAGTTTTCGCAGACACTCGCCGACGAACTCGAAGCCTTGATCCTCAAGGAAGGGCCAGAGACTGTCGCTGCCTTCATCGCAGAGCCATTGCAGGCAGCGGGTGGCGTGATCGTTCCGCCGAAGGAGTACTTCCCTGCGATCCAGAAAGTCTTGAAGAAGTATGACGTCTTGATGATCGCTGATGAAGTGGTGACTGGATTTGGTCGCTTAGGTTCGATGTTCGGCTCGGATCTATTCGGGATCGAACCCGACATCATCACTGTCGCAAAGGGACTCACCTCGGCCTACGTACCGCTCTCTGCCTCCATCATCTCGGAGAAGATCTGGCAGGTGCTTCGCGATGGTTCGGTCCAATACGGAGCC
>WLDY01000084.1 GCA_009704555.1 Actinomycetota bacterium
GCACCTCGGTATTCCGTTGATGGAGTGGTAATCAAGGCGATTCACCACGAATCCTTACCCAAGGACCCTCATAAAGGAGAAAGCATGAAAGCAACGAAGAATGCGAAAGCATTCAAGCTGTTCATTGCGGCTGCATTCGCATTGACAGCAACGCTCGTGCCTTTGACTGCAAGCCAGGCTGCTGGCGAGGTCAGGAATCAGGCATGTAAGAACGAAGGCGAGACCACCGGAACCTTCTCGACATCATTGGTTTGCGCCAAGAACGCGCAAGGACGTTTGGTATGGCAGAGGGTCAAGCTCGGCTTCACCAAGCTCCCTCCAGTACCAGCGCTTAGTGCTCCAGATGGTGAGATCGACTTCTACCACTGGCGTGCAGAGGATCGCACCGTCTTTGCAAGCATCATCGCGAAGTTCGAGGCTGCGAATCCAGGTACCAAGGTCAATCAGGTGATCTCAACTTCGGCTGATCATGAGGCGACATCGCTTCAGAAGATCCGCGATAACCGCAAGGCTGGCTTGATCGTCACACTCCGTGGCGCTCACTTCAACAACGCGGTCGCAGGTAACCTGCTCGAGGACCTCTCGAACCAACAGTTTGCCAAGCGAAATGTCATCGCTTCGATGATGGGTGCGGGTCGAGTCAAGGGAGTTCAGTACGGAATCCCTTATCACTCACTCTTCAACAACCCGATCTATAACATCGATATCTTCAAGAAGGAAGGCTGGAAGCTTCCAAAGACCTTCGATGAGTGGCTCGGATATTGCCGTGCAGCCAAGGCCAAGAACTACGTTCCGATGGCATGGATGGGTGGCTTCCGACCACAAGCAGGTCAGATCTTCAACTCTGCGTTGATGAGCATCGGTACCTCCGAAGACGACATCGCAGCAAAGGCCACCGCAATCGATACTGGAAAGGCTGAGATCACCGAAGCCTGGTTCAAGACGATGGCAGGGAAGTATGCGCAGTTGCGCGATGCTGGTTGTTTCCCAGACAATCCAAAGGGTGTGACAGAGGCGGCTGGAAATGCGCTCTTCGCAACAGGTAGAGCGCCGATCCTCCCAACCGGAACCTTCTCCATGGGTGGAATCAAGACGCTCAACCCAGCGATGAAGAACAATATGGGTATCACTGGTTTCAACTGGACCAATGATCGCAATGCCAAGTTCACTGGCATCACCAACAACACCTTCATCCTTGGTGTCAACAAGACTGCAGGAGCTACGGAGAAGCGCATCGCAAGAGCGTTCATCTCCTTCCTCCTCACTGGTCCGATCGCACAGGAGTACGCGAATGGAACGACACAGCACGTGACCGTCCTTGATGTCGCTTACACAGATGATGATCTGCGTAACACATCAAGCATCATGTCTGAGCGTCTACTCCTTGCTCCTCGCTTCCTCTTCCTCAATCTCACGGTGCGTAACCTCGTCGAGGACGTTCTCATCGACATCGTCGGTGGAAACACAGTCGATAAGGCCATCGAAGATGGTGCGAAGTTGATCAAGCAGAGGTTCTAGACGAACCATGACGAATATCGATACCGGTGCCCGAAAGGGCACCGGTACTCGATCACCGAAACCGGTGCAATCGAGTACCAAGTTGAAGCGGATCCACGATCGCAGGTTCGCCCTGATGATCCTGCCTGCTCTCTTGATCTATGCGCTCTTCTACCTCTATCCGACGTTGAGCAATCTGCGTTATGCCTTCACGGAATGGGACGGACTGCTTGAGCCTCGATTCATCGGCTTCGAGAACTTCACTAGGACTGCAACGAATGACGACATCTTCCGAAAAGTCCTAGGAAACAACATCGAATTCTCATTCCTTGTCATCATCTTCCAGACCGCCTTCTCGCTGATCTTCGCGATCTTCCTACTCAAGAACACGAGGACATCGATCGCGCTCCGAACTCTCTATTTCTTCCCGACCATCCTCTCCTCAGTCTCAGTCGCGTTGGTCTGGATGTTCATCTACGAGCCGAATCTCGGCGCCCTCAACACTTTGCTCAGAGGCGTCGGCTTGGACTCGTTGGCGCTGAGTTGGCTTGGATCGGAGACGATCACTTTGAGGGCGATCGCCTTCACTCAAGTCTGGTTCCACACCGGTCAGATGATGGTGGTCTACATCGCTGGATTGCAGCAGATCCCACAGGAGCTCTACGAAGCTGCAGAGGTCGATGGCGCATCGCGATGGCAACAATTCAAGAGCGTGACATGGCCGATGGCGCTACCTACGACAGCCGTTGTCCTCGCCTACACCACGATCCAATCGTTCCGTGCATTTGATCTCATCTACACGATGACTGGTGGCGGGCCGAACAATTCGACCAACATTTTGGTCACACTGATCTATCAATCCGCATTCGGTGAGTACCGATTCGGGTATGCAGCCAGCCTTTCCGTCTATCTCGTCGTCTTCATCCTTCTTCTCACCTGGGTGCAGCGACGGATACTCAGGACTAAGTACTAGGGAGGAGATGAGATGTTCTACAAAGTGAGCAGAGTCCTCTCTCTGACCCTCTTCGCACTCTTGATCCTTGTCCCTGTCATGGTCGTAGTCCTCGGCACCTTCAAAGGTGACCTCGAACTGATGACGAAGCCATTGGCTTTGCCTGAACAGTGGACGTTGAACAACTATCGCACCCTCATTGAGGGTGGCCAGATAACGACGAACTTCCGAAATAGCGTGATAGTCACGCTTGCTTCCGTGGTGCTAACGCTCTTCTTGGCAAGCCTCGCATCATTCGGTATCGCTCGAATGTTCAACAAGGTAGCCAACCTCCTCTTCACCGTCTTCATACTCGGACTCACGATCCCAGCCGCGACCAGCATCATTGGCATCTACGACCTCTTCGACTCATTGGGACTGAGGAACACCCTCCACGGATTGGTGATCATCAATATCGCATCGACATTGCCGATATCGGTCTTCATCCTCACTGCATTCTTCCGCCAGATCCCACTAGAGCTCTATGAGTCTGCTTCCATCGACGGTGCGAGCCCTTGGCGCCTATATCGATCGATTGCACTCCCGCTCTCGAGACCCTCGATGGGCGCGGTCGCGATCTTCCTCTTTGTCATCAACTGGAACGACTTGCTCTATCCACTGCTTTTGATCACACAATCGGATCTCAAGACCCTGCCCTTGGCGCTTCTCGACTTCCGAGGTGAGTACGCGATCAACTTCTCGATGATCTTCACCGCGGTGATGATCGCCTCACTTCCGATGGTGGTGATGTACCTTGCGATGCAGCGTTCCTTCATCGCTGGTCTCACTGCTGGAGCGGTGAAGGGTTGATAGATGTCGACTCCGATCCTCAATGTCCCACCTCGCCTCAACGAGAACGTCCGTGGTCTCCTCGACTACATCGAGCGGGAGAACCTGAGACCGGGTGCGAAGTTGGAGAGCGAACGTGAGTTGGCGCGGATCCTTGGCATCTCGCGACCATCACTTCGTGAGGCGATCCAGGTATTGCAGGCACAAGGACGACTCATCTCGAAGCATGGCGTCGGCATCTTTCTCCTTGATGAGGAGGTTGGAGGCAAGATCAAGGATGCATATCTTGCTCAGCAACATCCGATTGAAGAGCTCTTTCAGATGCGTGAGATCCTTGAAGCGCCAGCAGTGGAATGGGCAGCCGAGAGGCGCAGCACAGAGCAACTTCTCGAAATCAAGCGTGCTCTTGGTCGTCTTCGGGATGCGCTTCAGGAGGATCCAATTGATTTCGATCGGGTCAGAGAACTCGACATGGAGTTTCACCTTGTAATAGTCCGAAGTGCGCAGAATCGATTTCTCAATCAGACTCTTGGTACGTTGCAGGAGATCATGCGTCACTCCATGGATAACACGCTGAAACTTCCTGGTCGTATCGATCAATCTGAGGCAGAACACAGCATCATCCTTGCTGCAATCGAGAATCAGGATCCGATCAATGCTCGACTGATGATCATCCAACACATCCACAATGCACGTGATGCGTGGACGAAGTTCCTCAAGAATGAGCACGAGAGGTAGTCGATGAAGGCATTGGACGTCCTCTCTGTTGGCATCGCAACGGTCGATAACATCGTTCTCGTAGAGCGCTACCCAGAGAAGGACGAGCGAGTAATCGCATTGGAGCATGCTCGTTCTATCGGTGGCCCTGCAACTGTCGCAGCGATCACGATGTCGCGCCTCGGAGTGAAGGTCGCACTCTCTGCAGTCATTGGAAGAGATGCAGGCGGGGATCACATCATCGAAGTCTTGAAGCAAGAAGGTGTCGATACCTCCCTCGTAGAGCGGAGTGATGCCCCGACGACGCAGAGCACCATCGTCATCTCGAAGAGTGAAGAAACCCGTGCCATCATGGTCAAGCCAGAGCGAGTGGCATCGAATGCTCCACGAATTGATCTTCCCTCATGGATCCA
>WLDY01000085.1 GCA_009704555.1 Actinomycetota bacterium
AAGCGAGGAGATGCTGCTTCGACATTGATCGAATATCTCCTTCGGGAATCCACTCAGAAGAAGTTCGTTGCAGATACGAAGGAGTACTCACTCCTTGATCGTCTTGCCGGTCCTACTGGGTTGCCAGCTCTGAACGAGATTGCAGCGCCTGCTGTCGACCTCAATGCGCTCCGTGACCTCAAGACGACACAAGAGCTTCTGATCAAGGTGGGATTGCTCTGACTCTGGCCATTGATAGGCCAGAGGTAGGGAAGGCGAAACACTCACCTTTCCGTCTTGCCGGTCTCGCTCTCACCGCCTCGCTTCTTTCACTAGCGAGCATCCCATTCCTTTACCTGACTCTTCGCGTTCGAAGCATCTCGGGTGAGGAGTTACTGGCAATCCTGTTTCGACCAAAGACGATCGAGATCATTCTCAACACATTCACCCTCGCGATCGTCGTCGCCACTCTCGCTGTATTGATTGGGACCCTCTTCGCCAGCCTCATCTTCTCCAGCAACTTTCGCAGTCGCGGCCTTCTGCTCGCCATCTCAGCGCTCCCCCTTGCCATCCCCTCCTACGTCTTCACCTATTGCTGGATAGCGATCTGGCCAAACTTCAGGGGATTCTGGGCTGCCGCCCTGGTCCTTACCTTCAGCACAATGCCCTACATCCTTTTGGCCGCATTCGCAGCGCTCCGCCGCATCGACAAGGTACAAGTCGACGTCGCAAGGTCTCTTGGTTGCAATCGCTTCCAAGTCTTCACCCGTGTCATCCTGCCGCAGATCCGTAACTCGATCGCAGCCAGCACGCTCCTGGTGATCCTCTATGTCTTCAGCGACTTCGGCGCGGTCTCACTCCTTGGCGTCGACACATTCACTCGGGCCATCCAGAATCTCTATCGCGCCTCCTTTGATCGCCAATCCGCAGCACTTCTCGGATTGATACTGGTCCTCTTCGCGGCGGTGCTGATCTTCGCCGAAGAGAGAATGCAGCGCCGCAACATCAACACCCGCTCTACCTCTCGGATCAAGGAGGAGATCGCGCTGATAACCAAGCGCGCACCTAAGGCATTCGCCTTCACAGCGATCATCGCCTACTCACTCCTCGCTCTTGCTGTACCGGCCTATGTATTGATCACTCGCATGGTCGGCAATTTCCAAGGGATCGATCTCACCTCCCTTGCAACTGCGACTTTGAACACGATCGTGGTGGCGACTCTCGGCGCAACCATCGCCATCCTCTTTGCTCTGCCACTTGCCTGGACCATCATCTCCACACGAAGTCGCTTCGCTCTTGCCACAGAGAAAGTCGTGCTCATCACGCACGCACTCCCCGGAGTCGTCCTAGGTCTCTCGCTCGTCGCCTTCTCCTCGAGGATCCCGTGGCTCTACCAAAGCATCACTCTGCTCGCCTTCGCCTACGCGCTGCTCTTCCTCGCGAAGGGAGTTGGCGCAACTCGCACCAGCATCGAACGAGTTCCTGCCGGCCTCAAAGAAGTTGCCACCACACTGGGTGTCTCACCGTGGGAGACGATGCGGAGGGTGACAGTCCCACTGGCGGCTCCCGGTATCGGCGTCGGATTCCTTCTTGTTCTCCTTACTGCGATGAAGGAGCTACCAGCGACGTTGATGCTTCGCCCCACCGGCTTCGACACCCTTGCGATAGAGATCTGGTCTGCTGCCTCGATCAATCGATTCAATGAAGCGGCTCCTTACGCACTTCTCTTGATTCTCATCGCGGCGATTCCGACCTTTATCCTTTCTCGACCGGATCGACAGTTCCAGGATGAGAACAGGTCCGAGGTTCCCAACCGAATGAGACAGGGAGGCATCGATGACATCACTTGAGGTCAACTCACTCACTGTCCACTTGGGATCTCGCAAAGTCCTCGACGATCTCTCGATCACCATCGCAGCAGGGACATTCACTGCGATCTTGGGACCAAGTGGGTGCGGCAAGACCACCCTCCTTCGTGCGATCGCGGGTCTCGTCCCACCGAGTTCCGGCACGATCCGATTCGGAAAACAACTCGTAAGCGTCTCGTCGCTCGTTCTGCCACCACATAAGCGACGCATCGGCTACGTCCCACAGGAGGCAGCGCTCTTCCCGCACTTGAGCGTCGCTGAGAACATCGCCTTCGCGCTCGACAAGGAGAACTACACCAAGGATCGTCGCCGAGTCATCGTCGCCGAGATGCTGGAGTTGATTGGACTCTCCAACCTTGGCGAGCGAATGCCAGGTGAACTCAGTGGCGGACAACAGACTCGCGTCGCCTTGGCACGCGCACTCGCCATCGAACCGAAGATCGTCCTGCTCGATGAACCTTTCTCCGCGCTCGATGCTGCACTTCGCAACGAGTTGCGCGAAGAGGTCTCGACCCTGCTCAAGAAGCGCGAGACGACCGCGCTCATGGTCACTCACGATCGCGAGGAAGCGCTCGTCACTGCCGACATGATTGCCTTGATGCGCGAGGGCCGGATCGTCCAACATGGGACACCAGCCGA
This sequence comes from Actinomycetota bacterium, assembly GCA_009704555.1. Taxonomy (GTDB): domain Bacteria; phylum Actinomycetota; class Actinomycetes; order Nanopelagicales; family Nanopelagicaceae; genus SYAN01. The sequence continues at coordinate 2,487 of WLDY01000085.1, forward strand.
GGTCTACTTCTCTCCGACGACGCCATACGCAGCGGTCAGCACAGGTGATGCTCTCGTCCTACCGGCGAAGCGTTCCGGTGAGACCGTCTTCCATCCACTCACCTCCGGCGTCTCACCGGAGAGCAGCGAGAGTGGCACGATCGTCATCCGTCCGGAGGAGATCTCAGTCAGCCGTGATCCCAACGCAGGGCAGCGTGCGATCGTCACCAAGATCGAGTACTACGGCCACGACGCCGTCGTCGAATTCGGCCTCATCGAATCTGCATATCTCGGCACGCTCAAAGCGCGGATCTCAGGCAATATTGAGTTCCACCTAGGCCAATCGATTTACGTCGACCACGTCGGGCCGATTCGCTGGTTCGCTAATTCCTAAAGGCGAGTAACTCGCTCTCAAGTCTTCGGTCGACTCTGCCACGAATTCTCGTGCCGGTCTCTTCATGCACTTCCAGATCGATCTCACCCAAACGGTGGAACTTATTGACGAGATCGCCTCGGTTGTAAGGGATCACCACTTCGATCTCGATCGCTGGGTGAGGAAGTGCCTCCTCGATCGCAGTCTTGAGTAGTTCGATACCGCGACCACTCTTGACGCTGATCGCGAGGGCATCGCGTTCGTTGCGCAAAAGCAGTTCCAAGACTTCAGGGTCTGCGATATCTGACTTGTTTACGACCAAGATCTCTGGGATTCCGGAAGCTCCGATCTCACGAAGGATCGATCTCACCGATTGCACCTGACCGAAGGGATCTGGGCTGCTGCCATCGACGAGATGGATGATCACATCTGCATGGAGCACTTCCTCCAGGGTCGACTTGAAAACTTCAACCAGTTGTTCTGGAAGGTCACGGACGAAACCGACGGTGTCAGCGAGGGTGTAGAGGCGACCATCTTTCGTCTCACTTCGACGAACGGTCGGCTCCAAAGTGGCAAAGAGGGCGTCTTGGACCAAAACGCCGGCACCGGTCAGCCGATTGAGGAGTGATGACTTTCCTGCGTTGGTGTAACCGGCGATCGCTACCGCTGGGACTCGATTCTCATCGCGTTCCTTACGCTTGGTATCGCGGGCAGTCTTCATCTCCTTGATCTCACGCCGTAACTTCGCCATCTTGTCGCGGATCCTTCGACGGTCGATCTCGATCTTCGTCTCACCGGGACCGCGACTTCCGATCCCACCCGTGCCGCCGGCCTGACGCGAGAGCGACTGTCCCCAACCACGAAGTCTCGGCAAGAGATAGCTCATCTGAGCCAATTCGACTTGCGCCTTACCTTCGCGGCTCTTCGCATGCTGGGCGAAGATGTCGAGGATGAGTGCGGTGCGATCGACCACCTTCACCTTCACCTTGTCTTCGAGGTTCTTCAATTGCGATGGACTCAATTCGCCGTCACAGATCACAGTGTCTGCACCACTTGACTTCACGATTCCCTTGAGTTCTGCGACTTTTCCAGAACCTATGAAGGTCGCAGCATCGGCCTTATCGCGGCGTTGGATCAAGGCATCGAGGACTTGGGAGCCAGCAGTCTCCGCAAGAGCGGCAAGTTCAGCCATGGAGTTCTCGGCATCTTTCGCAGTCCCCGTGGTCCAAACTCCGACCAAGATCACGCGCTCAAGTTGTAGGCGTCTGTATTCAGCCTCGGAGATATCAGTGAGTTCCGTGGAGAGGCCTTGAACGCGGCGTAGCGCTTGACGATCTTGCAACGCCAACTGTGTCGAGACGAACTCATCGGGTTTGAATTCGAGTGTGATCTCGCTCTCCGAAAGGTCATCTTCGCCGGTGAGGTCGAGATCCTCATCGATCACAGCCTCGAGTCGTTCGCTCTCGGCGATCAACGAGTCATAGTCGATTTCTCTCATGTCAGAGTGGTTTCATCCCAAGAACTCTGAAAGGTCGAGATCTTGGAGCAGCACCGCAGGTCCGGTCAGA
>WLDY01000086.1 GCA_009704555.1 Actinomycetota bacterium
GCGGATCCTGTTCCTGTCCGCTTCTTTAGGAATATCATCATTGAGTGAAGGTCAAAGCGGCATTCTTCGTCTTAGTCGCGACACTTATCAGCGCTGTGCCAACTGGAGCCGCTGGAGAGTCTGATCCCGTTGTCGACAACGAGTGGGCGCTAAGCGATCCTCCGCTCGGAATCCCGTCTCAAGGTGTGTGGTTCTCTGAACCGGTATTGCAACCTAATTCAACTTCTTACTTGACGAGTTTCGTCGATTGCAGTGGGAAAGGTTCAGACTGTGCATTGAATGAGAAGCGAAGTGAACACATCTGTTTGACAGTAAGGACTGAAACTTGTGCGACCGAGTCAAACATTTCATACAATGCATTTCTTCCGAAGTGTAAGGATGACTTTGACACGAACTGTATTGCAAGCGTCTGGTTACGTAAAGGTGAGAAGAAGGTATATGGCGAGCTAGATTCGTACATGCCAAAGAGTTCACCGCTTCACTTTGCCGGCGACAAGAAGATCAATCTGCCAGAAGGGAGATCGACGAGCTTATGGCGGTTCATCAAAGGTGCAGTAGATGATCGGGATCACCTCTTGTCCGTCTCGGCTCGATTGTTTGGCAGTTCCAGCGAAAAACCTTTCGTCAAGTTTCCTACTCCGACCCGCCTCGAGGTCGTCATAGATCCAGTTGTAGTCCATAGTGGGAATTATCGAATCCCTGCAGCGTCCAACAAGAGCAACGGTTGGACGATCACGGGTAGCTACACAAGAGAAAGAGATGGAAGTTTTGGTTCGACTTACCTGGGCTTCTGTTCTGCAGTGGATACTGGCGTCTGTGCACGTCGGCAGGCATCGATTGTCGGTGCACGTTACGGCATAACTCTCCGCCTTCTTGATCCGCCAGCTGCATGGCTTAGTGGAAGACTGAAAGATCCTTCCTTTGACATCTCTTTCCAGGATGGTTCATTTGTGTGGGAGATCGAAGCAGATCCCTTGATAGTTCCTGTTGCTTCGGCATGGATACCGAACTCAGACTACGAGAAGAAGTTTCCTGGAACGAAGTTGTCAGATGCGGATGGGACAAGTTGGGTGGGACCACTCTCTCGCGGTGATGGTGCGATTCGAGACTTCCTTCGTTGGGAAAATCTCATCGGTGATAAGGCAGGAGCGCTCCATTCCCGCTGGAGCCTTGAGTCGATCCAAGACGCCTCGCTGCTTGTAAACGGTAAGTCCCTGAAAGAGTGCTTGCGAAATGAGCGAGTTGCTGGAGTTGTGACTTCAAATGCGATGGTCTTCCAAGATTCGCCTCCGAAGTGGAATTCGTCAGAGAACGCCTTTGACTATGTAGTCGCTGGTCCGCACCTACTTCCGGATGGGCAAGAGAATCTGGGTCTCTACCGAGTCAAACTCAATCAACAGTTCGCCAGATGCATCTATGGGCTCTCCGACGCGCCTCTAGTCGCTACAGTCTCAGTGATTGGTGAAGGGGTTGTTCGCAAGGTCTCGACCTCTTCAATCCAATCAAGTGAGGGTTGGATCAATCTTTCTATCGCAGGCTTCACGTATTCATCACCAACACTAAGGTTCAGATTGCAGGCGGCGGCACCGAGTCCTACGCCTACACCCATGCCAAGCAACTCTTTGGCAAATTCATCCACCGCCAACGGAGGTTCTACGCAAGTAATACCATCAAAGCCTTCGGCGACATCGGCGGAGAAGAAGAAAGTCGCCGGTTGTGTCAAGAACTCGAAATCGAAGAAGAGTGCGGCGAAGTCGACTCAGTGTGTGAAGTCTGCCAAGCGATGACTTCGACTGAGATGGCTCAGGCAAATTGAAGAATGAACCAACCCCAGGTAGTCGATAGTTGTCATTGATGGAACCTCTTCTCGCTGGTTATCTCCTTGCTATCGCTGCCGCATTGGCGACTCTTTTCGGGATGTTCGCGATCACACTGAAAGAGAACCTCAGTGAGAAGGTCCTTGCTTTTCTCCTCCTTCTCGTCGCCGGCGCCATGATCACGGTCAGTCTCGGTCAGATTCTTCCGACGAGTTTCAAGAATGGTGACTCAGCAATAGGGATCGTCCTTTGGCTCTTGGTCGGTGTCGCAGCTGTCCTCCTCCTTGCCCGGATGGATGTCGGAGCAGATGCAACGAAGCGCTCACTTTGGATCACGGTCATCGCCATCACACTTCACAATCTCCCGGAAGGTGCGACCACAATCGGTGCCACCCTGATCAGCATCGATACTGGAGTCACCACCGCAATCGTCCTTGCACTACATAACGTCCCGGAAGGGATTGCGATTGCGACGATGGCGCGGCTTGCGGGAGTGGGTCGAGTCGGGACTGTGGTCATGGTCCTGGTCGCCGCCCTTGCAGAAGTCTTTGGCGCAAGCGCGGTCTATCTCTTGGGAAGTGGCATGAGTGATAGCGCTACATCCATCTTGCTCGCCGCTGTGGCAGGGATCATGGTGACCATCAGTGCCAAGGAACTCATCCCTTACTCCGCTCGGATTCTCTTATCCGCACGGAAGCGATAGCGTTACCCGAAGTAGCGACTAGGGAAGTGAAACGTGTCTGATTCCATCAAAGCAGTCGATTGGGTCGATGATGCATTAGTCCTCCTTGATCAGACGCTGATTCCTCTCGAAGAGCAATATCGCTCCTATACCGATGTCGATGCCATCATCGATGCAATCAAGCGCCTTGTGGTCCGCGGCGCACCGGCGATCGGCGTTGCGGGCGCCTTTGGTGTAGTCATTGCGATGGATGAAGCCAAGCGCAATGGATCCGATGCTGAGGCTCTTGAGCGACGTATCGATGAGATCCGAGATGCCAGACCTACTGCGGTCAATCTCGCTTGGGCGGTGGAGAGAGTCTGCAGATTCGTCCCCCAAGGGCGCGAGGCTGTCCTTGCCGAAGCGAAACGTGTGGCGGAAGAGGATCGTGCAAGTGGCGATGAGATGGGACGGATCGGTGCGGATTGGCTTATTGAGCGATTGGGTAAGCGCCCGCTCACACTTCTCACCCACTGCAATACCGGTTCACTTGCCACCACAAGTATTGGAACCGCACTCGGTGTGATTCGAGAGATGCATAACCGTGGCGCGATCAAAGAGGTCTATGCCGATGAGACGAGACCACTCCTGCAAGGAAGTCGCCTGACCGCTTGGGAGTTGAAGAAGTCAGGCATCCCTTATCGGATCCAACCTGATGGTGCAGCGGCACTTGCGATCCTCACTGGACGAATCGATGCCGCACTGATCGGCGCGGATCGAATCGCAAAGAACGGAGACTCGGCGAACAAGATCGGCTCGCTCGCCGTCGCGCTCGCCTGCCACGAGGCGGGCATCCCATTCCTCGTCGTGGCTCCCGAATCCACCGTCGATCGAAGCAAGGCGAGTGGCGATGAGATCCATATCGAGATCAGAAGTGACGAGGAATTGACCCACTTCAGAGGGATCCAGGTGGCTCCTCTCGATGCGAAGACTTTCAATCCAGCCTTCGATGTGACCCCCGCGAAGTACATCAGCGCAGTCATCACAGAGAAGCGCGCCTATGAGATCGCGAAAGGGGAGACGCTGTGAGCGATTTCCGACCACTCGAAGAACTCGTCGCGCGATCCCAGCGCATCGGCCACGATCAGAGCCTCGTCGTCTATGGTGGCGGCAATACATCGAGCAAGGGTGAGATCGCCGATCACTTAGGTCGTCGTCGAAAGGTCTTGTGGGTCAAAGGTTCTGGCGCCGATATGCAGTATGCGATCGATCGTGACTATCCGGCGCTCTATCTCGAAGAACTCCTTAGTCTTGAAGAATTCCAAGAGATGACCGATGACCTGATGGTCGATTACGTCACTCGCGCTCTCGTCGACCCGACATCTCGCCGGCCATCAATCGAGACGCTTCTTCATGCCTTCCTACCTGCAAAACATATCGATCATGTCCATGCTGATTCGATCTGTACTCTCACCAATCACGCCAACGGCAAGGAAGCGACCCGTGAAGCGCTGGGAGATGGCTTCGCCTACGTCGATTGGATCAGACCCGGATTCGAACTCTCGAAACTCGTCGGCACGCTCAAGGATCATGAAGGAGTGGTCCTTGCACATCATGGACTCGTGGTCTGGGATGAGAACTCTGACAAGTGCTACCAGAAGACGATCGACGCGGTGAATTCAGCAGAGAAGTACCTGAACACTCTGCAAAAGCGCCCGGAGTCGAAGTTCGTCCATCGAGACGTCAGTAACTCCGACCTGCGCGAGATCCTCCTCAAGCTCCGAGGGAAGATCGGAAAGCGCCAAGTACTTCGAGTCGATCGACGGTTACAAGACCTATCGAAACGAGATGACCTCAAGGAGATCGTCGCTGCCGGCGTATCGAGCGCTGATCACATGCTGCGCATCCGCCCC
>WLDY01000087.1 GCA_009704555.1 Actinomycetota bacterium
ATGGTCCTTCGGTTCGAATCCCTCCTTAGCAAAGTCACGAGGGGTACCGATTCGCTCGATCTCCTTGAAGTCCTCCTCGCCACCGATGGGGGCGTTAGGACTCACACGATTCGAGATCAACTTCACGGTAGCGAGAAAGGCCTCATCCAATTCGGCGCGCTTTGCGTCAGCCACCTTCACCTCTGCAGCGAGATCCTTCGCCTTAGCGAGTAGTGCTTGCTTCTCATCACCTTTGGCAGCGCCGACTGATTTAGAGAGCGTGTTCTGCTCTGAACGGAGTCGCTCGAACTCATTGATGGCACTTCGCCGCGCTTCATCGGCCTTCAAGATCGCATCGACGACACCGGGATCCTCGCGGCGAGCGCGGGCTGATTCCCTGAAGAGTTCAGGGTTCTCGCGCAATTCCTTTATGTCGATCATCGGCGTATCAGTCTAGATCTTCTTGCCAGAGCGGACGCTGTTGAGCCATTCACTTGCCTCAGCGAAGTTCTCATCATGTGCATTGCGATTGGTCGTCGGAGCGATTTTGTCGGCACGTGGGTAGGAACCAAGGAAACGAACATCGGCACAGATCCGTCGCAATCCCATCAACGCCTCACCGACCCGCTCATCGTTGACATGCCCTTCGGCATCGATGATGAAGTGGTAATCGCCAAGTCCGGCACCTGTTGGCCTTGACTGGATGAAGGTGAGATTGACGCCACGGACAGAGAATTCAGTCAGCACCTCGAGGAGGGCACCAGCATGATCGGCGCCGATGAATGCGACGAGAGATGTGCGGTCATACCCACTCCTCTTTGGGATCTTTCCGGGGCGTGAGACAAGTACGAAGCGAGTCTCTGCGCCCTTTGCATCTCCTACCTCATCCTCGATGACTAGGAGGTCATAACGTGAAGCAGCCGATGGTGAGGTGATCGCCGCGCGATACTCACCGCGTGCAACTGCTTCAGCTGCGGCGGCGGTGGAAGGCATCGGGATGATCTCGGCATGTGGGTACTTCTGCGCGATGTACTTTCGACATTGCGACTCCGCATGCGGGTGGGTCGCTATCTGAGTTATCTCGACGTTCTCGCGAGCAACGAGCGCAAAATTCACGGGAATGGTGGTCTCGGCCACGATGACAAGTGGGTCCCCGATCGCCAATTCATCAAGGGTCCTAGCGACGACACCCTCTACTGAGTTCTCAATCGGGACGAGCGCGAATTCGACTTCACCATTTCGTACCGCATCAAGGGTCGCTGTGACATTGGCGTAAGGGATCCGTACATCTTCGCTCGAAGTTATCCCCTCAAGGGCCACCTCAGTGAATGTTCCTTGCGGACCTAGAAACGCGTATCGAGCCACTGGCTAAGGGTAGCCGAGCACTCTCTTCGCTTGTGCAGGAATATCAGTGATGATCCCCTCGACACCCTGATTGGCGAGCGAACGGAATTCATCGTCATCATTGACTGTATAGACGAAGAGACGTTTGCCTTTCACGATGAGAGAGGGGACGAGAGTCTGATCTCTTCGAATCAACTCGACATCAAGACCGATGATCTCACTCTGTGCCAACGGAATGAGTTGAGAGTGTTGAAGTAGTTGCACGTGTTCGAACTCTGGCATCAATCGCATCGCACGTGAGATGGCAGTAAAGGAGAAGGAGAGGAGATGTATCTCGATCTTGAAGCGACGAATGATCCGAGCCACTTCTTCCTCGATTGCAGAACCTGCGAGGACGGGATGTTTTGTCTCCACAAGCAATCTCATCTTCGCCTCAGAAGCGATGCCTGCAAGCTCCTCGAGTGAAATCGGGGTTCCTCGTCGCTCCTTCTTCCCTAGAAGCGGATCGGCTGGATCAAGGATCTCCAAACTCTTCAGTTCGCTACTAGTGACCTTCGAGATCGGTTGATGGCTACCGGTCAGGCGTGAGAGATCTCGGTCATGCCAACAGAATGCAACGCCATCGGCTGTGAGTCGGACGTCGCATTCGATGCCATCTGCGCCCTCTTCGATCGCGGCAAGAAAGGACTCTCGACTCTGCTCTGCGTGATGGAAACTAGAACCCCGGTGAGCAAAGATCGCAGTCGTCATGTGCGCGAGAGGGGACTTGAACCCCTACACCCTTGCGAGTACTGGCACCTGAAGCCAGCGCGTCTGCCATTCCGCCACTCGCGCCTATCGACGGTGACATTATCAGCATTAGGCTATTTCTATGTTCTTCACTTCAATCGCTGCACGAACAGACCTTGGTCTCGTTCGTGCCGGAAATGAGGACTCTGCCCTTCATCACCCGAAGTTGATCGCAGTCGCAGATGGCATGGGGGGAGCAGTGGGCGGTGAGATCGCTTCGAAGATCGCGATTCACACCCTGGCTTCACGGATCGATGCTCTCGCATCAAGAGAGATCGATGATGATTCACGGATCGACATCCTGCAGAGCACTTTGACAGATATCGAAGGCGAATTAGCAGAGCGAATCAACTCCACTCCAGAGTTGTTAGGAATGGGTACCACTCTCACCGCCCTCTTGGCTTTAGAGAAGAGCGTTGCGATGCTCCATATTGGTGACTCGCGCGCCTATCGGATCAGAAGTGGAGAGATCACACGGCTAAGTCATGATCACACCGTCGTTCAAGAGTTGATCGATCAAGGAAAGATCACACCTCTTGAAGCCGAAGAGCATCCACAAAGATCCATGCTCACAGAGGCGCTGATGGGTAAAGGGTCAAAGGATCCCGACCTGGAGAACTTTCCGATCCAACTCTTCCCGATAGAGAAGGGCGATATCTATCTCGTTGCAAGTGATGGGCTGTCTGCCGTCCTGAGCGACGAAGCGATCGCAAAGATCACCTCAGCAGGCCCTCTCGATAAAGCGGCGAACAATCTCATCGCAGCCGTCCGAGATGGTGGCGCGCCTGACAATGTCACTATCGTCCTCGCAGAATTCACTGGATCCGGTGACGAAGCCCATGAGATCTCCTTCCTTGGAGCCGCATATGAATGAGCGTCTCCTCGGTTCCCGATATGAGATCGGGAAGATGATCGGTACTGGTGGGATGGCAGACGTCTATCTTGCGAAAGACAAGAGGCTCTCCCGAGATGTCGCGGTAAAGGTGCTACGGAGTGAATTGGTACGAGACGCGACCTTCGTCTCGCGTTTTCGAAAGGAAGCGCTCTCCGCTGCCGGACTCAACCATCCGGGCATCGTTGCGGTCTATGACTCAGGTGAGGAAGAGAACTCCAGTGGGAGCAGGACTCCCTATATCGTCATGGAATACGTCAGTGGACAGACCTTGCGCGAGATCATCCAACGCGGAGAGCGGATGGATCTCGAAAGAGTCATCACGATAACAAGAGGGATCCTCGAGGCCCTCGATTACTCCCATAAGAAGGGCATCATCCACCGCGATATCAAGCCAGGAAACATCATGATCACCGACTCCGGTGATGTGAAGGTGATGGATTTTGGTATCGCTCGAGCGCTTGATGAGAGCGCGACGATGACCAATACCTGGAACGTGGTCGGGACTGCGCAATATCTCGCTCCAGAGCAAGCGACGGGAAGTAGCGCGGACGCACGGAGTGACCTCTACGCACTCGGTTGCGTCTTCTACGAACTCGTAACGGGAAGGCCACCATTCACTGGAGATACACCGGTTGCGATCGCCTATCAACATGTCTCTGCCGAATTGCCTAAACCATCGACACTTCAACCATCCTTGAACAAGGCAGTCGATGACTTCCTTTCGGTAGCGCTCGCCAAGAACCCGGATCACCGCTATCAGAGTGCCGCGATGATGCAGAAGGATCTCTTGAAGCTCTCTCGTGGCGAGGAGATCACCACCCAATTACCTGTCACCAAGATCCCACGAAGGAATGTCGCGATCGCAGCCATCGTCGCAGTCATTGCCCTCGCGATAGGTTCCTTCCTGCTGCGTCCAGGTGATACCTCTTTGATCACCGTCCCTAATGTCGTCGGCCTTACCGAGAGTGAGGCGCGCGAATTGCTCAACGACTTCACCATCACGGTTCAGCGAGCTCCGGATCAACGGATCCCTAAGGATCGCATCGCTGTGCAACTTCCAGTAGCTACCGCGCGAGTCGAGAAAGGAAGCGCAATCACTCTCACCATCTCCGATGGTGCTGGAGATACAACCGTCCCCGCTGAGATCATCGGCAAGACTTTGGAGGAGGCGCGCACGCTCCTTGCTGCTGCAGGACTTCGTGTAGCTCGCACTATTCCGATCGACTCCGAGTTGAGTCCAGGTTCGGTGATCTCGGTCAATCCGACGCCAGGCACCACTCTTCCTGCAGGAAGCGCCGTGATTCTTGAGATCGCAAGCGGAAACGTGAAAGTGCCGAATCTCATCGGCGCGAGTGAGATCCAAGCGCGAACCACGCTCACGCA
>WLDY01000088.1 GCA_009704555.1 Actinomycetota bacterium
CAACATCGCATCGCTTCGATGAACATGGAGGAGTACATCTTCCAGATCGAAGTCCCTGAAGAAGAAGTGATGGAGATCAAGAACGGCCAGCGCAAGCAGGTCAAGCGCAACATCTATCCCGGTTACGTCTTGGTCCGTATGGACCTCACAGATGAATCATGGTCATGCGTCCGAAATACTCCGGGTGTCACAGGCTTCGTAGGAAACTCGCATCATCCAAGTCCACTTCCACTCGATGAGGTGGAGAAGATGATCGCGCCGAAGGAATTGAAGAAGAGCGTCAAGCCAGAGATCAAGCTCGTCGACTTCTCCATCGGTGAATCCGTAACCGTCATGGATGGTCCATTCGCGACGCTTCCAGCGACGATCAGCGAGATCATGCCGGAGCAGGCAAAACTCAAGGTTCTGGTATCGATCTTCGGTCGCGAGACCCCGGTCGAGCTCTCGTTCAACCAAGTTCAGAAGATCTAAGTAAGAAGAGGAAAAAGGGGAAAGAAAATGGCACCGAAGAAGAAGATCCAGGCGCTCATCAAGCTGCAGATTCAGGCTGGTGCTGCGACCCCTGCGCCACCGGTAGGTCCGGCGCTCGGTCAGCACGGCGTCAACATCATGGACTTCGTCAAGGCATACAACGCCGCGACTGAGAGCCAGAAGGGCCAGATCATCCCAGTGGAGATCACGGTCTTCGAAGATCGCTCCTTCACCTTCATCACCAAGACCCCACCAGCATCACGTCTCATCTTGAAGGCTGCCGGAATCGAGAAGGGTTCTGCAGTTCCTCACAAGAACAAGGTCGCGACGATCACCAAGGCTCAGGTCGAGGAGATCGCGAAGACCAAGATGTCGGACCTCAATGCGAACGATCTCGACGCAGCGAGCAAGATCATTGCCGGTACTGCACGCTCTATGGGCGTCGTAGTGCAGTGGTAATAGGGAAGTACGAGAGTTACAGCAAGTAGCAACCGAAAGATAACTGAATAGAAAGTAGAAAGTGTGGGAGGAGAGCGCATCTCCGTTGACCACAACTCAATCGATTCGTGGCCTGAAGAACCGCGAACAAGAATGGAGCAGAAATGAAGCGCAGTAAGAAGTACAAGGCAGCCGCCGCGAAGATCAACGCTGATCAGTTGTATCAGCCGCTCTCCGCGATGAAGGTGGTCAAAGAGACCGTCACGGTGAAGTTCGATCCATCAGTCGAGGTCGCTCTCGTCCTCGGCGTCGATCCAAAGAAGGCAGACCAAGCAGTTCGTAGCACCGTCAACCTTCCACATGGAACCGGTAAGAGCGCTCGCGTCCTCGTCTTCGCAACCGCAGAGCGTGCAGATGAAGCACGTGCAGCAGGCGCAGATATCGTCGGTGGCGATGAGCTGATCGATGAGGTCTCTAAGGGACGTCTCGATTACGACGCTGTCGTCTCCACACCAGAATTGATGGGCAAGGTCGGTCGTCTAGGAAAGGTTCTTGGACCACGTGGACTTATGCCAAATCCAAAGACCGGAACCGTCACAACCGATGTCGCGAAGGCCGTCACCGATATCAAGGGCGGAAAGATCGAATTCCGAGTCGATAAGAACTCCAATCTTCATTTCCTTATCGGCAAGGCATCGTTCAGCGCTGAAGCGCTCGCGGATAACTACGCAGCTGCGATCGACGAAATCATGCGATCGAAGCCTTCGTCATCAAAGGGTCGCTTCATCCGCAAGGCCGTTGTCTCCACAACCATGGGACCTGGAGTGCCGCTCGATCCGAACTTCGCTCGCGAGGGTGCAGCTCCGATTCAGTAAACAAGGTGCGCTAGGTCTCGTGATAAGCCCGAGCCATGGTCTCTGTAACCCTTCCCTGGTGAATGAAGTTGCTCGAGATTAGGCTCTTCAAATGAGAGAGAAGCGGATATCTCTGCTTACTCTCTTATTTGTCATTGTGGTGGCTTCGGTTTTTGTGACTGCACCACCATCACAAGGCGGGACGTATACCGGACCAAGTGCTCCTCGCAACGTGACCCAGTCATCGTCTGTCTCTGGAATCACTCTCAGTTGGGATGCTCCGTCCTCGGGAACTCCCAACGGATATTCCATAGAGCGCTCGACAAATGGCACCTCTTGGACATCTGCAGGGACGACATCAAGCAGTACTCGAACGATTACCGTACTAAGTGGCCTGAGCGCAAACACTGCCTATTACTTTCGGGTTCGCGCGACTTCTGCAAGCGGTGACGGTGCATGGGGATATCCATGGACTGAGATTTATCGCACAGTATCTGCAAACCGTAATTCATCCGGAAACATTGATTATGTTTCCGGCTACGGCTTGAGTGCAGGTAATGCAGCGGCTAACTATAAGAGTTCACCGGGGACTACTTCCTTCTCAAGAATTCGATATCGACTGGCGACTACAGTCAATTCCGTATCGCGATATGCCGATGTGGATTTTGAAAAGTGGACGAGTGCAAACATGAATGCTGCGACAGGGTCTGCGTGGACGCCAGATATTGACAGCATACGGATTCCCACAACAATATCTCCGAACCAATTTACCGTTCATGCTAATGTCGTTGATTTGACCATCAATACCGACAGCCCAGATGTGAGAAACGGTTATGGCATTTCTGGACGCTTGGAGATTTGGCCGTGGAACTATGGAACGACTAGGAGTGGCCTCAATCCCGCTGGAGACACTTCGACTTACGACTACGACGATTCTCCCTCATCAAATTCGGGATCCTATGGTTCGTTTCAAGTTCATACGCTAGAAGACCTTGAACCTGTCTTTGTTTGGAATCGCCATGGCAACGGACAGAATGCTGAGGTCGGTTATGGTTCTCGCTCAACGGGCAATCCGGATTGGACTTTTTGTGGTGACTCTGCTGGTGTCTGTACTCCGTCATCATTTCAATTGAGTATTTTCGTAAATCCGCCAATTACAACAGCTTCTTCATTGAAGCCCGACAACACAGCTCTTCCATCAATCTCAGGAACGACTACTTTCGGTCAGACTCTTTCCGTAAGCACCGGTTCTTGGGCAAATAGCCCGACCTCCTATTCATATCTCTGGAGTCGCTCCTCAGCGGTAGATGGCACGTACAACACAATTTCTGGCGCAACCTCCCCTACCTACAGCCTCAGCGCGGATGATGTGGGAAAATTCCTCAGAGTCACCGTGGTGGCCACCAACTCTGCAGGGTCAACAACAGCATTTTCTAACGCTTCCGCAGAGATTGCCAAGGCTAATCAAGCAGCCATCACAGCGGTCACCCTAAGTGCGACAGCTAAGACCTTCCCGTATAACGAAAGCGTCACGGTCACGTCGATCACTGGCGGCACAGGAACAGGTGTGCTTTCGGTTCTCTCAGTTGCAAATGGCACTGCTTCCGGATGCGCCTATAGCGGAACGACTCTTTCGGCAACGACTTCCGGCACCTGCACCTTAACGATTCAAAAGGCAGCAGATTCCACCTACAACGTCGCAACTACCACGATGTCCTTTACATTCAGCAGGGCAAGTCAAACCATCATCTTCAATCCGCTCTCTCCCCGCACTCTCGGCACCGGGAACGTCGGACTCTCCGCGACCGCCTCCTCCGGCCTTGCCGTGACCCTCGCCTCCACTAACAACAGCATCTGCTCCATCTCTGACACCACCGTCACCCTCATCACTGCAGGGCTCTGCTCCATCACCGCAAGCCAAGCAGGCAATGCCAACTACGACTCGGCTACCGCTACCCGCTCCTTCACTATCTCCGAGACCCTGACCATCACCACGCCTTCGTCAGGTCTCTCTGGCACCTATGGAAGCTCCTACTCACTCACTCTCACTCCTTCAGGAGGATCTGGCAACAATTCCTTCTCGCTTATCGGCACTCTTCCTGACGGGTTATCACTCATCGACCGCGGTGAGACAGCAACGATTACGGGAACTCCTACTACTCCCGGCTCCTCATTGATTCAGGTGCAAGTCAGCGATAGCAATGGAGCAACCGCCACAACGAACTCCTTCACGATCACCATCTCCAAAGCCACCACCTCCCTCTCCTCCTTCACCATCTCTTCGAAGACCTATGGCAACGCTCCATTTACTCTCACCGCTCCCACGGTCACCGGCTCTCTTGCCGGCACCTTCACCTACAGCTCCTCCAATACCTTGATCGCCACGATCTCAGACTCTGCCGTGACGATCGTGAAGGCAGGAAGTGTCACCATCACCGCCCTCTTTACGCCCACCGACTCTGCCAACTACGAGACATCGACGATCACAGCAACTCTCACCATCGATAAGGCAAACCAGGCAAGTCTTCTCATCTCTTCGGACACCACTGTTGCCTTTGGCTCCACCCTCACGCTCACCACC
>WLDY01000089.1 GCA_009704555.1 Actinomycetota bacterium
GTTATTGCGACGCCGGATCGTCCTCCACGAGGCGAATGCTTTGCCCGGTTTCGCAAACAAAGTGGGCAAGGCTCTCGGCGGTGAGTGCTTCGCGAACTTCGAAAGCGTCGGTCGAAAGTGGAACGCCCATGTCGTTGGTATGCCTCTGCGTCAGGAGATCATCGACTACGCAAAGAAGATTTCACAAAGCGCAGATGATCAACCCGAAGAGAGGTCTCGCACGAGCGAAGTCCTTGTGATCGGTGGGTCGCAAGGAAGCATGCGGATCAATGAGGCGATTTGGAGTGCGCTGCCGAAGATTGGTGGAGAGATCCGGTTTCGTCATGCAGTTGGCGCAGGAAATCTCGATCGCATTCCCCCTATCGCGCGTCGTGACGGTTATGAGCCCATCGGTTTCATCGAGGATATGGCTGAGGCATACCGATCAGCTGACCTGGTCATCTCACGCGCAGGTGCTGTCACCTGCGCTGAATTGTTGGCTCTCGGCAAGCGCGCGATCTTGGTACCGCTAGGCCACGGAAATGGCGAGCAATCTTTCAATGCCCAAGAGCTCGTCGAAGCAGGGAGTGCGATCTCGGTTACTGACTCAAAATTCGACGATGACTGGCTGATCGAAAACCTTCCACGTGCTCTTGCTCTCCAACCAAGGGTCTCGACCAAACCACGCTTAGATGCCGTAGAGCGGATGGTCGCAAGCATCCTTGCCTCTTCACTGAGAGGCAGGCGGCGGTAGCGATGACGACCTTTACAGCGGGCGCCAAGATTCACATGATCGGCATCGCCGGTTCGGGAATGAGCGGAATCGCTGAGATCCTTGCGGCTCGTGGATTTATCGTCAGCGGCTCCGATGAGAAGGAGAGTGCGACATTGCGCTCCCTTGCCTCTCAGGGAATCACTACCTACGTCGGACATAAAGGAGAGCAGATCGGTGATGCGAGATATGTGGTCATCTCGAGCGCCATTCGGGAAGAGAATCCTGAGTTAGTCGCAGCCAAAGAGCAAGGGATCGAGATCGTTCGTCGCGCCAGCGCATTGGCGCGCCTTCTCCCTGGCAAGTTTTCGATCGCGGTCGCAGGGACACATGGGAAGACCACTACCTCTGGGATGTTCGCTCAGATGCTCGATGCCCTTGGTAGGGATCCATCCTTCGTCATAGGTTCGAAGATCTCTGCCCTTGGCGTAAGTGCACGTGAGGGTCGAGGAGACTTCTTCGTGGTCGAGGCTGACGAATCCGATGGCTCCTTTCTCGATTACAAGCCAGATGGTGCGATCATCACAAATGTCGAGCTCGACCATGTCGACAACTTCTCCTCGATCGAGGAGATCGTAAGGCTCTTCGAGCGATTCATCGCCACCACAAAGGATTTCGTCGTGATCTGCGGCGACGACCTTCGAGCATCGGCCCTGCCAGTTCCGAGCGGGATAAGAAGAGTCACCTATGGAACCTCGGCCACGTGCGATCTCGTGATCAGCGAGATGAAAGAACTCTCGGAAGGCGTATCGGCCACACTTCAGTGGCAAGGTGGTTCGATCGTCCAGTTGCGACTCTTCGTCCATGGCAGGCATAACGTTCTCAACGCCGCAGCTGTGGTGGCATCTGCCGTTGCTATGGGCATCGATCTTGCGGCTGCAGCGCGTGCGATTTCAGCCTTCCGCGGTACTTCACGCAGATTCGAAGTGAAGGGAATCTGCGACGGAATCACGGTCGTCGATGACTACGGCCACCACCCGACAGAGATCGAGGCGACGATCTCTGCGGCACGCTCGGTGCTTTCAGCAGCAGGTGCGGGAAGGCTATGTGTCATCTTCCAGCCTCATCGCTTCAGCAGGACAGCAGCCTTTGCCGCAAGCTTCGCTCGTGCCCTTGCTGGGGCCGATCGATCCGTCGTGATGGACATCTACAGCGCAGGTGAGGATCCGCTACCTGGAGTCTCAGGTGCGACGATCGCAGAAGAGAGTAGAGACTCAATCTACTTAAGTGATCGAGATCGAGTGATAGACGAGGTAGTGCAATGGGCAGAACCTGGTGATCTCATCCTCACCCTTGGCGCAGGGGATGTTACGGAGATAGGGCCAAAGATCCTCGCTGCCTTGAAGTCGCGAAATTGAGCACTCCTCGATGAAAAGATTGTTGATCCCACTCTCTGCGACGCTGATTCTTGGATTGATCTATCTCATCGGGTGGTCCTCTCTTCTCACCATCTCGTCAGTTACGGTCGAGACCACGGATCCCAAGAACGTCGTGCTCATTGAGAGCGAACTCGCATCCTCTGGTTTGACCCTCGAAGTGGGAGAGCCGCTTGCGCGCATCAATACTCGCGCGATTGAAAGATCCCTCAAGGATCAACCATGGATTGGCGAGGTGAATCTAGAACGTGACTGGATTGGTGGTGCGGTAAGACTCTTCGTCCGAGAACGCATTCCCCGGTTCCTCGTCGAAGAGACACTTCCCGTCAGCGGTGGTTCGATGGGTTCCATCGAGTCGGGCGAGAGATTCATGACCGATGATGGAACGCTCTTCGAATTGCCAGGAGATCTCGCGGCGGAGTATCAAGAACTCCCTAGAGTCGAGATCCGCAGCGAAAGAAGCAGAGACCGTGGCAGCGCTGCCGAACTCTTCGCGGCCATCAATGAGAAGTTCCCTACTCAGCGAGTGATCGTGACCTCGATCTCCACCTTCATCACAGAGAGCCGGGTTCCACTGGCAACCAATAGGAATCTTGAGGGCTCATCCGATTCAGAGAGGTTGGTCCGTGTCTCCTGGGGAGGATTCGAAGAGATCCCAGCCAAGGTTCTTGTAGTCGAGGAATTGATGAAATTGAAGGCAAATCGTGAGGTTTCGACGATAGATGTCAGTAACCCGCGATTGCCGATCGTCAGTCGTTGAAGGTGATCAACTGGGCCAGCAAGAGTGATCCTTGCCTTGAGACTTTCCATCGTGTCGGTGATTGATTGCATCTGCATCGCTCTCTACTTTTGCGCGCACTACTGAACTTGACTCTCAAGTAGTACTTGAGAGTCCCATTGAGAGGCGCATCGTGGCCACACCGCAGAACTATCTGGCAGTCATCAAGGTCGTTGGTATCGGCGGAGGTGGTGGCAAGGCTGTCAATCGAATGATTGAGGCTGGCTTGAAGGGCGTCGAGTTCATCGCGATCAACACTGATTCACAAGATCTCTTCATGAGTGATGCCGATGTGAAATTGGATATCGGCAGGAAGTTGACCAAGGGACTTGGTGCAGGTGCATCGCCTGACATCGGCAAGCAAGCAGCGCTCGACAGCATCACAGAGATCGAAGAGGTACTCCGTGGTGCTGACATGGTCTTCATCACCGCCGGTGAAGGTGGCGGTACTGGAACCGGTGCGGCTCCAGTCGTCGCAAAGGTCGCACGTGACATCGGTGCTTTGACAGTCGGTGTCGTGACCCGACCATTCAGTTTCGAAGGAAAGCGACGCTCCCTTCAGGCGGAAGAAGGAATCGAGAATCTCCGTGGCGAGGTCGACACCCTCATCATCATCCCGAACGATCGCCTCTTGTCGATCTCGGATCGATCGATCAGTCTTGTCGAGGCTTTCCGTAGCGCGGATCAGGTACTTCTCTCCGGTGTACAGGGGATCACTGACCTGATCACCACACCAGGATTGATCAACCTCGACTTCGCCGACGTGAAGAGTGTGATGAGTGGAGCAGGTTCTGCACTTATGGGAATCGGTTCCGCTCGCGGTGAATCGCGCGCCTCTAAGGCGGCGGAGTTGGCAGTCTCCTCACCACTTCTTGAGGCTTCGATTGACGGCGCACATGGCGTGCTCCTCTCGATCGCGGGTGGGTCCGACCTCGGGCTCTTCGAAGTCCATGAGGCAGCAGAGATGGTCGCCAAGTATGCGCATCCTGATGCGAACATCATCTTCGGCACTCAAATCGACGACACCTTAGGTGATGAGGTTCGAGTGACAGTGATTGCCGCCGGATTCGAAGGCGGTGAGCCCAAGCGAGTCTCGATTCCTGTCATCGATAGTGCCACGTTGCTTGGTAAGGCTGATCCAATACCGAGCAATGACCCCATCGCTGTCGCAATGGGCAGTCACTCTGAGAGTGAGGAGCAGCCTCGGCGTCGAGTCCGCTTCGAAGAACTCTTGGGCGAAGATGACATCGATGTTCCTGACTTCATGAAGTAGTCGGAACCCTCACCTCGCCGTAGGTTGTGACGATGGCACGTATCTGGTGCACCAATCGGAGTGGGTTTCATCCTGCATCGGCCGCGTTCCAAGGACCTCGCGACCTGGGAATCTCATCTCAACCTTATGACTCGCTCAATCTGGGTTTGA
>WLDY01000009.1 GCA_009704555.1 Actinomycetota bacterium
GATCATCGTCTTCTTCCAACTCATCACCAACGGTTGGCTGACCTACAACGAGATAGTGATCTACTCCGATGACGTGATCACTGGATTGCGCATCGCATTCGCGCCGATCGAGGACCTCGGATTTGGCTTTGCCTTGGTCACCAATGTCATGGCACTCTGGGTCTTCTGGGGGCGCCGCGGCATTAGGAGCTGAGCGCGAGGGTCGTTCACTTCCAAAGTTTGCGCATCTGCCACCAAGCGGGCAGTGCCACTGCGACTCTTCTCATCATCGAGGTCTTCGCCCGCTTGTTGAAGACCTGGTAATCGATCCGCTCGACCTCATCGACGATGCCACAGTAGAGCTCGCTAGCGGCTTTGATGCAACCGTGCGACTCTGGCGTGAGGTGATGGATGGTCTTGTCCGCCTCGGTCTGAAGTGAGCGGACTCGTGCGATCTGATACCGCATCGCTTCGACGAAGTCGCCATCGACAGTGCGCCGCTCGAGTCGTTCTCGGTCGATCCCGAAGCGAGCGAGCTCATCAAGTGGTAGATAGACCCGACCGCGATCGAGATCCTCACCCACATCGCGGATGAAGTTGGCAAGTTGGAATGCGATGCCGAGGCTCTTGGCGCCTTCGAGAGTCGCCTGGAAGTTCGCATCATCACGAACGCCAAGGACATGGACCATCTGCAAGCCGATCACGGCAGCAGAACCGTAGACATACTCCGAGAGCGCCCCATAGTCGCGATACTCCGTGACGGTGAGATCCATCGCCATGGAGTGGAGGAAGGCCTCGAAGTACTCGATTGGTATCGACCAACGATTGACGGTATCGATAAGGGCCCGTCCGATCTCGTCATCGGATCGCCCAGAGCGAAGGTCTTCGAGGATCTGTCTACTCCAACCTTCGAGCCAGGAACGCTTCTCATTGGGAGTCAGCGTCGAGGCGAGGTCATCGACGATCTCGTCCGCGTATCTGGCAAAGCCATAGAGGGCATGGACGTAAGGACGTTTCTCTGGTGGCAAGAGTCGAGTCGCCAGGAAGTAAGTCTTTCCATGACGGGCATTGAGGTCTCGACAGGCGAGATAAGAACGTTGGAGATCCGGATCAGTGATCCCTGCGCGAGTGAGCTCAGCAGACACCTTTAGATGATTCTCTCCGCTGCGAGTTTTCCAGAGATCAGCACCATAGGCACACCGACTCCAGGTTGTGTCCCAGATCCCGCAAAGACGATGTTCTCGTAACCCTTCGCCATATTCCGAGGCCTGAAGGGACCAGTTTGGAAGAAGGTATGTGCGCTGGCGAATGGCGCACCACGTTCCATTCCCATCGCTTCCCATTCCAATGGAGTGGTGATCTCTTCGACTTCGATCGACTCTGCGAACTCCGGATAGCCACGGCTCTCTAAGGAGCGCAACATGCTCTCGCGGTAACTCTTCTTCGCCGTCCGCCAATCGATATCGGCATCGAGGTTGGGTGTCGGGAAGAGGACGTAATAGGAGTGTTTTCCTGGTGGAGCCAATTCAGGATCATCATGCGAGGGGACGGTGACCAAGAAGCTTGGATCGCTCATCAACTCCTGCTTCTCGATGAGTTGATCGAAGACGCCATCCCAGTCGTGACCGAAGTGGATGTTGTGATGGGCGACATGGTCGTACTTCTTCGAGGATCCGATCAACATCGTCACTGCGGAGGGCGAGTAACGCAATCTCTTCAATCGTGGCGGCATATGACCTAGTAACTCACGCCATGCCACCGGGAGATCGGGGTTGAGGATCAGCGCATCACACTCATAGCGCTCGCCATTGGCTGTGAGCGCCGCTGTCGCTCTGCCATTCTTCCGCTCGATCCCGACGACTTTGCTCTCATACTTGATCGTGACGCCATGCTTTTGGGCGGCGGCAGCAAGGGCGCGCGGCAGGGCATGCATGCCACCCTTCGGGAAGAAGACACCGGCCACTGAATCCATATAGGCGATCACGGCATAGATGGCGAGAGCCTGTTGTGGGCTGACTCCGGCATACATCGCTTGGAAGGAGTAGACGCGTTGTGTCCTTGGATCCTTGAGGAAGTCGCTTACTCGTGGTGCGAGACGCCTGAAACCACCTATTGCGACCAATCGCGCGAGATTGGGAGTGAGTAGGTCGAAAGGAGTGTCGATGTTGCGGTCGATGAAGTCGTTCATCTCGTACTTGTAGAGCTTGGTGACGAAGTCGACGTAGCGACGATAACCATCTGCCTCATCGCCTCCGATGACCTTGGCGATCTCCGCTTCCATCTGCTTCGTATCTGCATGGACATCGAGCTGCGATCCATCGGCATAGAAGGCGCGATAGAGCGGTGAGACTGGCATCAACTCCAGCCAATCCTTGGTGGTCTCGCCGACTGCATTGAAGGCGTCTTCGATCAGATCCGGCATAGTCAGCACTGTCGGTCCGGTGTCGAATCGATAGCCATCCTTCAGTAGGAGACCGTTGCGCCCTCCAGGAACTGATTCGCGTTCCAGGATCGTCACTTCACGACCTTCGCCCGCGAGACGAAGTGCAGCGCTCAAACCGGCAAGGCCGGCGCCAACGATCACGATGCGATCGGTCGCTCCTTTGACTTTACGGATGCGATCTCGTCTCACTCTTGAGCCTCTCGTCGATAGATCAATTGGAGCGATGGAGCGCCATCTGCGCCATGGTCCGAAGGAGCGGCTTTGCTTCCTCGGCGATGGCGCTCGAAGAGAGAGCCTCTTCAGCTTGCTCGGCGCGGTCGCTAATCATCTCCTCGACTCGGGTCAGCGCGCCACTTGAGATGATCGCTTCACGAATCCGCTCTATTCTCGCTGGGTCGAGATGAGGATCGCCTAATGCGGAGAAGATCTCGGAGTCACGGCTTCCTTTGACCGCCAAAGCGATCAGGACGGTTCGCTTACCTTCACGGAGGTCATCGCCGGCAGGTTTGCCGGTCTGCTCTGGGTCACCGAAGACTCCAAGGATGTCATCGCGAAGTTGGAATGCCTCGCCGATAGGGATGCCATACCGAGAGAGCGCAACGAGCGCTTCATCGCTGCCATGCGAGAGCCGCGCGCCGAAGTGAAGTGGACGCTCGATGGAGTACTTGCCTGACTTGTACTTGGCGACCTTGAGTGAGCGATCGGCATCGACCGTCGCAAGCGATTGTTCATGGACATCGAGGTATTGACCTGCCATCAACTCGACGCGAAGTTCATCGTAGATCGGTAGTACCGAGAGGAGGCGATCGGAACCTACGCCGGATCGATGCAAGACAAGGTCAGCCCAGATCAGCGCCAGGTCACCGAGGAGGATCGCGCTCGCTTCTCCGTACTTTGCACTATCCCCAGAGAGATGTGCCTCTCGATGCATTGCCTCGAAGCGCCTATGGATCGAAGGATTGCCTCGTCGAGTATCTGAACCATCCATGACATCGTCATGGATCAGTGCGCAGGCATGGAGCAACTCAAGGGATGCGACCGCTTTGATTGTGGCGCGATCTGGTTCGATCCCGGTGACCGCCATCGAACCGATGGCACCAAGGAGTGGGCGAAAACGCTTTCCGCCATCGATAAGGAAGCTCTGCATGGCGCTCGAGACCGGAAGGAGTTCGGGGCCTATCGAATCGATGTATGAGCCGGCATCGTCGAGGAAGGAAGTGATCTCTTCATCGATCTGACTTCGGAATGTGGCGATGAGAGAGCGCGCATTCACCGCCGCGTCAGAAGAAGACACGAAGGTGAGGGTACCCTCACCGACTATGGATTTCAGCCTTCTTCAGGCTTCTCGCGCTACATCGAAGCCGACCTTCTCGGTGGAGTTCTTCCCACCGAAGGATGAGGCCGGCGAGCAGAGATTGTGGGACTCGCTCTCGCTCCTGGCGGAGAATGACCCTGATTTCGTAAGTGTCACCTACGGTGCAGGTGGCAGTACTAGGGATCGAACCATTCGTATCACCGCTGAGATCACGGCACGCACTTCCATTCCGACCGTGGCGCACCTGACCTGCGTGGGTGCGACTCGTAGCGAAGTTGATGCCATCCTCACCCGTTACAAAGAGAGTGGAATTGCCACAATCCTCGCACTTCGTGGCGATCCACCAGGTGGTCCAAGTGCCGAATGGATCCAGACACCGAATGGTTTCAATCATGCTGATCAACTCGTGGAGTTGGCGGTTGAACGAGGATTCACTGTCGGTGTCGCGGCATTCCCTGATGGACATCCCGCATCGGGAGGGGAGACGGCGCGAGATGTCGATGTCCTGGTTCGGAAGTTCGAACTGGGCGCATCCTTCGCCACCACCCAATTCTTCTTCGATGTGAGTAAGTACCAGGAACTTCGCGACCGTCTCTCCGCCAAGGGGGTGGATCGTCCGCTCATCGCGGGCATCTTGCCGATCACCAACTTCAAGCAGTTGATACGGATGGCCGAACTCGGTGGCACTCCATTGCCGAAGGTCGTGATCGATCGCATCTCGCGATTCCAGGATGATCCCGACTCATTGCGCAAGGAGGGGATCGAGATCGCCTCCGAACTCGCCTCGGACCTCATCGGAGTCGGTGCGCCGGGCCTTCACTTCTATACGATGAACTCAGCGCACTCCACGATGGAGATCACCGCGCGAATCGGACTTCGATGATGGTGCGTGAGGAATTCTTCGACCGTTGGAGCGAAGTGCACGGTGGCGCAGAGATCAAAGGGATCGTGCGATGGTGGCTCTCGATCTCATTTCGAGTCGCCTCACTCCTTCGACATTTGAAGGTCACTGCGAATTCGATGACCGTATTCGGTGTGATCATCGCTCTCTTGTTGATCGTGGCTCTTCGGGATGAAGGAAGCGAGCAAGCCGCCCCTCTCCTGATCGCAGCACTCCTTTTGGTGATCTCGCTGGCAGCCGATGGTGTCGATGGTTCGCTTGCCCTCTTGACCGGCCATGTGAGTAGAAGGGGGGCCGCACTCGATGCCATCGCAGATCGCCTTGCAGAGTCTTTCTGGGCCTTTGCCTTCATCCAGATCGGTGCCGACTATCGCGTCGTCGTCATCGCATGGCTCATGGCTCAGACTCAGGAGTACATCAGAGCGCGGCTCGGCGGACTTGGCGTCAGTGAGATCGGTGTCGTCACCGTGAGCGAGAGGCCGGTGCGTGCGTCCTTTCTTGCTGTGGCTCTAGTCATCGCATTGATCTACGCAGCATCGGGCGCTGGAGAGATTCTCGCCGTCACGCTCACATCCGCAGTGACGATCATCGCCGCGCTCTGGCTGCTCTTACAGACGATCGCGTTAGGGCAACTCTCTCGATTCGCGATACGTTCAACGATTGATCTGCGCTGAGATCGCATCTGCGACGATCTCACCACTGAGTCCGACCAACGGCAATCCACCACCTGGATGAGCTGAACCGCCGACGTTATAGAGGCCGGCAAGTCGGGAGACATTGGGTGCGCGTCGGAAAGCAGCACGGATCCCATTGCTTGAGGGGCCATAGATGGAGCCACCTTCACTGCCGTAGTCATTCTCGATATCGAGGGGAGTACGGAACTTCTTCACGACGATGCGGTCACGGAAATCAATTCCAATCCGATCGACGAGGATCTCGATGATCCTGTCACCATAGTCTCGAGCTACGGCCTCATCACTCCAATCGAAACCGCCTTCAGGTTGATGACGTGGTGCATTGACGAGGATGAAGAGATTCTCGCCGCCTTCACTCGGCACCATCGCTGGGTCATCTGGCGAGCATATGTAGATGGTCGGATCCGTGACCGGGACCTTCTCTTCGAAGATCTCATCGAATTCACGGTCATAGTCGGCGGGGAAGAAGACAGTGTGATGGGCTTGAAGCAACCGCTGCTTCGAGGGCTTGAGGCCAAGGAGAAGTGAGAAGCCAGAGAGTGAGGGAGTGGTGCGATTGATGTCTCGTCGTTCGCCAGCGGTCTTCTCTTCCCTCGAACCATCAACTGCGAGCATCCCGTTATAAAGGCGATAGGCATCCACATTTGAGATCACTGCATCCACTTTGATCTCGCGGCCACCTTCAAGGGTAATTCCTGTCACTTTCGCTCGGTCGTGAAGGATCCTCGTCACGGGTGAGCAAAGTTCGATCGTGACTCCACGCTCTCTCGCCCGCGCCTCGACTTTCTCTACCAAGCGTCCAAGTCCGCCACGGATGTGCCAAGCACCAAAGGCCTCCTCTACGAATGCGATGGTGAGTAAGACCGCGGGCACTTTCCGTGGATCAGATCCGGTATAGGTGGCATAGCGATCGATGATGTAGCGAAGACGTCGATCGCTCAATCGCTTTTCTGTGAATTTTCGCAAGGTGGTGAGGGGAGCGATAGTCGAGAGGTCTCTAATGACCTTCCCTCGACGTATCAATTGCGGAACTGATGGCAATGCCCGTTCCACGAAATCTGTCCTAGATGCTTGCCACATCCTTGCTGCTCGCTCGAGAAGCGAGCCCCATTCCTGGCCAGCTCGCTCTCCGAATGCATTGGATATCTCTGTGACCGCTCGATTACGTGAAAGGTTGGGTAGTTGTAGTCGACTTCCATCAGCGAAGTGATAATCGAATGCGGGGTCCAATCCGACGAGGTCTAGGTCGACACCACGTCCTGTCTTCATGAAGAAGTCGCGATAGACAGCAGGGAGAGTGAGTAGCGAGGGTCCAGTGTCGAATCCATACCCATCGATCCACTCGGTGTGACACTTTCCCCCGACGCGGTCACTCTTCTCATAGATGGTGACGCGATGTCCTCGGTGCGCGAGGCGAGCTGCGACGGTCAAGCCACCGACGCCAGCACCGATCACCGCGATATCGAGGGCGCGAGAGTCTCTTCTCTGATGGCTCATCATGTGGGGATCGCTCTATCTCGCCAGGTCAAGGCCCCTGCTCGCTTCAATCTGAAGGATCGAAAGACCAAATAGAGAAGGAGAGCCACGCTGAGTGGATGAAGTAGAAAGCTCTGCCAGAACGATGCAGTGCGAAGCGCTGCAATGAGACGCGAGAGTGAGATGGCGAAGAAGGCGATCCAACCCCATGCAGCTCCCAGGATCCCGGCGACGAGTGGTAACCATGAGGTCGTAACCATGAGAAGGAGTGCGACTGCGGCACCTACTGGTGAGCCGAA
The DNA here is from genome assembly GCA_009704555.1 of Actinomycetota bacterium. Taxonomy (GTDB): domain Bacteria; phylum Actinomycetota; class Actinomycetes; order Nanopelagicales; family Nanopelagicaceae; genus SYAN01. The sequence goes on from WLDY01000009.1 coordinate 7,109, forward strand.
TGCGCGCCAGAGGGATTTGCTGTAGCCATCGATCAATTCCTGGCTCGACTCGTACATCCTGCAATGTGCGATAGCGCTGCCATCGACCACGGAACCTGCGAAACCTGCCTGCCACAATCTCCTTGCGAGTTCGATGTCCTCTAGGACTTCACCCTTGACGGATTCGAAACCACCGATCGAAGAGAGCGCTTCTCTAGTGACGACGAAGAACTGGCCATTTGCCACCGCCATGGATGGGAGACGAAGCTTCGCAGCAAGACGTAGTGGCACCGATGCGAACCATGACCATTGCAAGAGCGGTTGGATCACTCGCTCCAAGAAAGTCACTGCCACCTGTCTTGGATAGGGCGAGATCCACTCCCATTCGTTACTTTCCATCGTCGATATCGCCGCTGAGATCGCCCCGGGTTCGAGCCGCACATCAGCGTCGATGAAGACGAGGTACCGACCTGTGGAGACTTGGAATAGCCGCTCTTGTGCAGCAGGTTTTCCGAGCCAGCCTGCAGGAGGATTTTGACCTTCGAGAACCTTCAGTTCCGTGATCCTCTCTTTGGCGAGAGCGAGGAGTTGGCCGGTCTCATCGGAGGATTGATCATCGATTGCGATCACTTCCCAGGTCGATCGCTCTTTCTCATCCTGAAGGCTTCGCTGCAATGAATCCGCGAGTGGCGAGACATTACGTGCTTCATTGCGCATCGGGATCATCAGCGAGACGCCAGCAGCCCAATGCCGTGGTGGAAGCTTGGCCCGCCAGATGGTGAGTGCATTGAGCAGAGTGAGGGAGAGCGCGAGAAGGCAGAGGGTCAGGATCGCGACCTGGAAGATGAATGGCTCCACGTTACCGATTACTTCATCCCTCAGAAGTCGCTTCGACCAAGTCGTTGCGCGAGGAAGTAAGGAATGAGGTAGAGCGTGAAGACGATTCCAACGGAGATCCCGATCTCGGGATAGCCGAAGAAGAAGACATTTCCGATCACGCCGCCGAAGACAGTCCAGAGCAAGAAGAAGTCCGGGATCGCATTGGAGAGACCGCGCTTACGACGTTCCCGCGGTAGCGCGACATGCAAGAGCGCCATCAATCCCATACCCGTCAGAAGCCAGCCGAATGCGTTCGAGAGCGGGATCATCGGCTGGAAGGGCACCGTTGCGCCATCGATCTGCCAAGTCCATCTGCCTGCATTGACCATCTGTGGATCGAGGAAGAAATCCCAGACCATCAATCCGATACCTCCGTAGAGGAAGACCCAACGGGGTGCGACGCGACGAGCGACGATGATGATCGGATAGGAGATCATCACCCAAGCGAATGGGACTACGAGCGGAATGTCGAAGACTTGGTAAGCGAGCGACGCGTCATATTGATAGACACCGAATGGCCAGCCAGTTCGATGGCCGATCTGCTCGATGATGAGCGAATAGAAGAAGGTGATGAGTAGGAAGCGCACTGCGAACTTCGGTCCGAAGGAGTAGTAGGAGTGAAGCACCATCGCTGCTGCGCCCCAATAGACGACTGCGAGCGTGACCAATCGGAGCGCTTCACCTTCGAGCAGTGGATAGGAGACTTGAAGAAGAAGAGCGACTGCGAAGACCAGATAGACCGGTAGCGCTTCGGAGATGGTGAATTGCTGCCCGATTCGACGGCGAGGCACGTATTGTCGAATCGACATGTGCCAATAGTAACTTTCTACCAGTCTCCGGACTCTTCGACGACTGCGAAGCGAGCGAACATCTCCTCGGAATACCATCCGATCCGCTTTGTCGCTTCGATTGCGCCTTGGTGTGCGGGAGAGCGATAGGCGAAGTCACGAATCGCTTGGGGTGAGTCCCAGAGCGAGAAAGTTCCCTGCAGGCCGATCGGTGCCTCACCGATTCCAATCGCACTCTCCAACCCTGGTGATGCATGGAGCGCTATGTTGACTGGCGGGACTGAGCGCCAGAACTTTCGGTTGTGGCGCCACTTGATGCGAGCTCGCGTGATCGCTGCGACCTTGCCATCCCATGTCTTGGAGTCGACCTTCGCCATGGATTCGAAGGGATCTCGTTTCGCCCATCGGCCATTGACGGCGATCGGCTTGAGGGAGAACTCCTTGCAGGCGATAGCACGTCGATCCCAATGAGAGAGTCTCGGTAGATCCTCGCCGACCATGATGACGCCCCATCGATAGGGATTGGCATCTCGGACCGTGAAAGTCTCACCACTGCCGGTTCCAAGAAGTTTCCAGAAGTCGACACCCTCTCGCCGTAATCGAAGGCGATCCCACCCCATCCGCATGATCGCCCAGGGGATGTGTCGGCGCTTGATTCGCCAGAAGATCACTCGCGCTTCTCTCATGATCCGATTCGCTCTCTACCGGAAGTCATCAGTATCTCTGCCATCACTTCGGGGACGGCATCCCACATCGGAGCATGGCCAGTCTCGGCGAGGGTCACCCAGCGTGCATGATCTGGTGCGAGCGATCTCTCCTGACAACTCTGGGCTGGCAGAGTGTTGTCACTATCGCCGAAGATGATCGTCACCGGGATCTGCGCTGGTATCTCGCTCTCAAAACGCTTCATCAACATGCCGTCGAATGCTGGGTAGTAACCATCGGAGTCCGTCATCGCACGAACTGCATCCATGCAGAGGCGATACGAAAAATCTCGCCAACGAGGACTGACGCTGGCGAAGCCCAACGACCTTGCCCATTCGAAGTGGAGGAAGAGAGGAGTGAGGAGACGCGTCGACTTGGCAAAGATCCGCAAGAAGGCAGTCGCGGGATAACGACGCTGGAAGGGATTGATCCACATTCCAGCCGGTGCGAGCGCCGTCAAAGAACGAACTCTCTCCCCGTGATGCGCGGCAAGTTCGAGGGATACCCATCCACCAAGTGAGTTTCCGACGAGGTGATAACCGGTGGAGATCTCATCGACCGAGGTACGGACCATGTCCGCTAGCGCAATCGGATCCATATGAGTCCCTTTGATGAAGGGAGTCTTTCCATGTCCAGGTAGATCCACCGTAATGACGCGAAAGTGGCGTCGCAGTTCCGGGATCAATACTTGCCAAGCCGTGCTCGCTGATCCCATGCCATGGATGAGAAGGATGTCCTCGATCTGCTGCCCACGTGTGGCGGACCTCAGTGGCGGGATGACCTGAGTTTCAAGTCTCATGGCTTCAATCTCAATCTCCGACGATGAGTGGCGTCGCACCGGTTATTCGCTGGAGCTCGTCGAAAGAAGTCGGAAATACTGCATGGGGATGTCCTGCTGCAGCCCAGATCACTTCGTACTCAGCAAGTGCTTGGTCGATGACTACTTTCGTTCTCACGGAGAGATCCTCGCTCTCCCAGCCAATCGGAGCGACACCGCCCACCGAAAAACCACTGACGCTCTTGACCCAATCTGCATCGGCGCGCGCAAGAGCGCTCACTCCGAGATGCCTTGCGACCAGGTCGGTATCGACTCGATGCCGTCCCGACGTTATGACGAGCAAGGGTGATCCATCCGGGAGTTTGAAGACGAGAGAGGATGCGATCTGTCCGACCTCGATGCCGAGACCTTTGGCAGCATCGACCGCAGTCTTCGCACTCTCACTCAAGACCTTGATCTCGCCCGGTAGCGCGTTCGCCTCGATCGCAGCGCGCACTCGCCTCACCGCGGGGCGATTCAGTATCTCTTCCATCTCAGGTGTGCTCCGGCTACTCGGCCAAGATCCAAGTCTCGAACAAGGTGAAGATAGCAATCGATAGCAGGAGCGCCGCGAAGGAGCGCTTGAGAAGGTCTTGTGATACCCGAGAGCTTTGATGTGAACCGATTCGAGAGATCACAATGGCGACGACTGCCATGATCAATGGCAATGACCAGTCGACTTGATCCCAACTCCCGTTCCGCACTAAGAAAGCAATGCTCGAGTTGAGGAAGATGATGAGGAGGGAAGTCCCTGCCGCCTTCGCCGCTGGGGTATTGAAGAAGAGGACCAAGATGGGAATGGCGACAAAGCCACCACCGATTCCGAATAGACCGGTGATCACACCGATTCCGAGCGAGAGCAGGATGAGGATCGGGATCGGCATCCTTCTTTCGGATCCTGGCCTGATCGGTCTTTGCAACAACGACCAGGCAGCCAGCAAGAGCACGAGCGCAAGACCAGAGGTCATCGCCTTCTCGGGGATTCGCGGTGCGAGGAGGGCGAAAGTTACGTTTGTAGTGGCGCTCAAGGCGGAGATAGTCAGTGCCTCTCGCACCAGGACCTCACCGCGAGAGAACTTCGGCACCGTTCCCGAGAGCGCTGCTGTACCTACGACTACGAGCGCGGCGGTTGTGGCTTGAAGTGGCGTGAATCCAAAGATGTAGATGAGCATAGGAACTGCGAGCATCGCTCCGCCTGCCCCCACGAAACCTAGGACGAGACCGATCACTCCACCTGCGAGTATCGCGAGGATCAGTTCC
>WLDY01000090.1 GCA_009704555.1 Actinomycetota bacterium
TAGAACTCCTCATCCTCGTCGTAGGTGCTGCGCTTCGACTTCGAACGACTGGTTGAGTTTGCCTTACCCTTTTTGCTCGACGGCTTTCCACCACGACGTTTGCTAGTGGCAGCCGAAACGACAGTGCCGAGCAACTTGAGCGCAACGGCATTCTTGTCGAGGAAATCTGAGGCGGCACCTGTCACCTTGGTGGTGAGGTCCTCGGCCGCTTTCGTGATGTTGTTGACGCTCTGCAGCGGACCATTGACTAGTCTCACTGTTGTGGTCGCTTCCTCAAGTAGGGGCGTCGTATCGGCTGTGATTGCCTTCACCGAGGCACCTACCTCGTCAATCGCCCGTCCAAGGCGGACAACGGCGTAAGCGATGGCAAAGGCGATGACGAGAAGACCTGATGCAGCGATGATTGCTGCGATTCCACCTGCGGACATGAGCGAAGGTTACTCCTTAGCCTCTTTTGCCATCTGAGGTTTCGGTCTCGGCCGCCTCTGGTTGCGCATCGACGCCGCTCTCCTTTCGCTGTGCATCAGTGATCGGCGTAGGGGCGCCAGTCAGAGGATCACCACCACTAGCTGTCTTGGGAAAGGCGATCACCTCACGAATGGAGTCCGCCCCCGCCATCAGCGCCGCGAGGCGATCCACACCTAATGCGATGCCTCCGTGAGGCGGTGGGCCGTAGTTGAAGGCCTCAAGAAGGAAGCCGAACTTCGACTTCGCCTCCTCCGCACTCAATCCGATGACTGAGAAGACGCGCTCTTGGACATCTCTGCGATGGATACGGATGGAACCGCCGCCGATCTCGTTTCCGTTGAGAACGATGTCGTAGGCGTACGCCAACGCACTTTCGGGATCGCTGTCGAATGAGGATTCAAACTCCGGCTTCGGTCCCGTGAAAGGATGATGCACGGCAGTCCAGCCCCCGCCATCGGTCCTCTCGAACATCGGCGCATCAACAACCCAGAGGAAGTTCCATTTGCTCTCGTCAATGAGACCCAGTCTCTTACCAATCTCCAGTCGGACCGCACCAAGAAGGTTCTGTGAGACTGACTTCTCTCCGGCTGCGAAGAAGATCGCATCTCCAGGTGCGGCACCAGATACGGAAGCGACATTCGCACTCTCATCAGCGGAAAGATTCTTCGCGACTGGACCTCCAAGAGTTCCATCTTCTCCGACCAGAATGTAGGCAAGTCCCTTCGCTCCTCGAGACTTCGCCCATTCTTGCCAGGCATCGAGTTCTCTGCGGGGAGAGTTGGCGCCACCAGGCATGACAACCGCGCCTACATAAGGTGCTTGGAATACCCTGAAGGAGGTTTCGCGGAAGAAATCCGTCATGTCCTTCAGTTCTAGACCGAAACGTAGATCTGGTTTATCGGAGCCATAGCGATCCATCGCGATTCTGTAGGTCATGTGTGGGATCGGGCGTGGCACCTCGTATCCCAAGACCTCCTTGAAAAGCGAAGCGAGGATCTCTTCCGTAACCGTGATGACATCACCTTGGTCGACGAATGACATCTCGATGTCGAGTTGTGTGAACTCGGGTTGTCGATCAGCGCGGAAATCCTCATCTCGGAAGCAGCGAGCGATCTGGTAGTAACGCTCCATACCTGCCACCATCAATAACTGTTTGAACAACTGTGGCGATTGAGGCAATGCGTACCAAGAACCAGGTTGAAGCCGCACTGGAACCAAGAAATCTCGAGCACCTTCTGGCGTCGAACGAGTCAAGTAAGGGGTTTCGATCTCGAGGAACTCAAGCCGGTCCATACTGCGACGTATCGAAGATGTAATCTTCGAACGGAGCCTCAGATTCTTGGATTGTTCTTCACGTCGCAAGTCGAGGTAGCGATACTTGTAACGAACTTCCTCGCTGACATTGATCGTCTCTCCGCTATCGACCGGGAATGGCAATGGAGCTGCTTCACTGAGGATGGTCAATTGATCACAAACCACCTCGATTTCGCCAGTGGCGATCTCGCGGTTCTCATTGCCTTCTGGTCGCTTCATCACCGTACCCTCAATGAGGACACAGAATTCCGATCTCAACCGCCCAGCGACAGACTCATCTTTGATGACGACCTGTACGGACCCGGACGCGTCGCGAAGATCAATGAATGCGACACCACCATGGTCTCGACGCCTAGCTACCCAGCCAGCAAGCGTTATCTTCGAGTTCAGATCTGTGGAGCGGAGCTCACCCGCTTTATGAGTGCGAAGCACGCCTTGATCTCCACTTCTAACTCCCGCATCGACACCTAGGCTCTTGAAGAACCAGATGGATCCTTATCTGAGGATCTTCGCTGCTATCTCTGAAGCGACCAGTCTAATGCTCTCGCTTTCGCCCGAAGACATTTCCTTGATGTTGACCTGACGATTGGCTATCTCGTCCTCCCCGATGACGACGACGTATCTAGCACCACGCTTATCGGCAGCCTTCATCGAGCCCTTCAATCCCCGCTCGCCAAAGGCGATGTCAATGCGAAGTCCCGTCTTCCTTATCTCGCTGGCTAGCAGGAGCGCTTCGCTCTGGGCCACTTCACTCAGTGGGATGAGGAAAAGGTCGAGAGATTCGGAATCCGCAAGATCAACGCCTTCTGCTTCGCAAGCAAGGAGAACTCGATCGATACCTAGTCCAAAACCGATCCCACTAAGAGGTTGTCCGCCGAGCTCCTTCATCAACCCGTCGTATCGGCCGCCGCCACCTATCCCCGATTGCGCACCGAGATCATGGTGGACAAATTCGAACGTAGTTCCCGTGTAATAGTCGAGCCCACGAACCATTCGTGGATCAATCTCATAGGCGATACCGAGAGTGTCCAAAAGGTTTCGGACTCGCTCGAAGTGGGAACGAGCGGCAGGCGTCAAGTAATCCAAGAGGATTGGAGCCGACGACATTGCAGAGCGAATCGTCTCCCGTTTGTCATCGAAGAGGCGCAATGGGTTTCGCTCCGCACGAGCTTTGGTCTCTTCATCGAGTGGCAAGGTTGCGATGAAGGCAGCGAGATCTTCTCTGTGGGCGGAGCGTGAATCGGCATCGCCGAGCGAAGTGATCTTGAGGGTGAAGCGATTCAAACCAAGCGAGGTGAATCCTCGTTGAGCAATAGAGATGATCTCGACATCCAGGGCAGCATCTTCGACTCCGATCGCTTCTATCCCCACTTGATAGAACTGGCGATAGCGACCGGCCTGTGGCCTCTCCGCTCGGAAGAAGGGGCCGGAGTAGAAGAGTTTGACTGGGAGTTGTCCCCGATCAAGTCCATGTTCGATGACCGCTCGCATCACGCCGGCTGTTCCCTCGGGTCTTAGGGAGATCGAACGTCCGCCGCGATCTTCGAAGGTGTACATCTCCTTCATCACGACATCTGTCGATCCGCCAACACCACGCGTGAAGAGTTCGGTATCTTCGAAGACGGGAAGCTCGATCAGTTGATATCCAGCCGCTTTCGCTGGCGCAAGCAATCGATCACGGACGATCTCAAAACTTGAGGAGCGCGGCGGGAAGTATTCGCTCACTCCCTTGGGGGCTTGGAACTTCAACCTCCACCCCCTCAATGGATCAGTCACAGATTTCTACTAACTAGCCCCGAATTCTAGGGTGGATCAAGCCTCGGAGGGTGAGAGACTCAACGAGACGAAGAAGAAATCTCCAACAAGAAGGGATTTGTGAGGCGCTCCTGCCCGATCGTCGTCTCATCTCCATGTCCTGGTAATACGCGGATTTCGTCAGGGAGAGTTAGCACTTTTTTCGTCAGTGATTCTCTCATCGCACGCGGAGAACTGGTGGGCAGATCAGTTCTTCCGATCGCCCCTTTGAAGAGGACATCGCCACTGAGAAGAGTTCCGCTGTTGACTCGATACATCACTGAACCCTTGGTGTGACCAGGAGCATGGACGACTTGAATATCCATTCCAGCAACCTCGATGACATCCTCGTCATTGACCTCTTCTACTCGATCCGGTTCTTCCCATACTTTCGTCGGTGAGAGTTGTTCTAGGAGTGCAAGACCCTGCGCACCGAGACCTCGTGCCGGATTGATGAGGAGTTCACGATCAGCAGGATGGACGTACGAAGTGCTTACACCGCCTTCCCGCGCCAAGGGAAGGAGTGAGAAGGTGTGGTCGAGGTGGCCGTGGGTGATGAGTATCGCCACCGGTTTCAATCTGAGGTCATCACATCGGCCGATGACGCGCTGGGCAAGGTCAGGCACCGCGATACCGGGGTCGACTATGACGCACTCGTTGCCTGCGCCCGTTGAGAGGATCCAGCAGTTGGTGGCGAAATATGGGGCAACAATCCGTTCGACCAGCA
>WLDY01000091.1 GCA_009704555.1 Actinomycetota bacterium
CTGATCCTCGGCGCTTGGACCGACGGTGGTCTTCTGCACCTGCATCAAGAACTCGACGTTGGACTTGGTGCCCTTCATCTTCTCGAGCAAGAGCTCGAGCGCTTGTTGTGAATCGAGGGCATGGAGGACACGACGGAGCTTCCAGACGATATTGAGTTCCTCTGGTCCCATCAGGATCTCTTCCTTACGGGTACCGGATGCGTCGACATCGACCGCTGGGAAGATTCGCTTATCTGCGAACTTTCGATCGAGTTTGAGCTCCATGTTTCCGGTGCCCTTGAACTCCTCGAAGATGACCTCATCCATCTTGGATCCGGTCTCGACAAGAGCGGTCGCAAGGATGGTCAGTGATCCACCGTCTTCGATATTACGAGCAGCGCCGAAGAACTTCTTCGGTGGATAGAGCGCAGCAGAGTCGACACCACCGGAGAGGATTCGACCCGATGCAGGGGCTGCGATGTTGTACGCACGTCCGAGACGAGTGATCGAATCGAGAAGGACGACGACATCGTGACCTAGTTCTACAAGACGCTTCGCGCGCTCGATCGCAAGTTCAGCGACCGTGGTGTGGTCATCTGCTGGACGATCGAAGGTGGATGCGATGACCTCACCCTTGACCGAACGTTGCATATCGGTGACTTCCTCAGGACGCTCATCGACGAGGACGACCATCAAGTGACACTCTGGATTGTTCTCAGTGATCGCATTGGCGATCGCCTGCAAGACCATGGTCTTACCAGCCTTCGGTGGCGAGACGATTAGACCACGTTGTCCCTTACCGATCGGTGCGACAAGGTCGATCACACGAGTGGTCAGGATGTTCGGTTCAGTCTCAAGACGGAGTCGATCTTGCGGATAGAGCGGGACGAGTTTTGCGAACTCGACTCGATCTCGTGCGCCGTCTGGATCCATCCCGTTGACCGTTTCGATCTTGACGAGTGCATTGAACTTTTCGCGACGCTCGTTATCGCGTGGTTCACGCACAGCTCCGGTGATGACATCGCCCTTGCGAAGGCCATACCTACGTACCTGCTGGAGCGAGACGTAGACATCCTGTGGACCTGGGAGGTAGCCACTAGTGCGAAGGAATGCGTAATTCTCGAGGATGTCGAGAAGGCCAGATACGGGGATCAGCACATCGTCTTCAGAGAGGACGATCTCGCGCTCCCTGCCACGGTCGCGTCGGAAGCGATCCCTGCGATCGAAGCGTCCGCCTCGATCTCCACGGTCCCCGCGGTCTCCACGGTCTCCACGGTCTCCGCGGTCGCCTCTATCTCCACGGTCCCCGCGATCAGAGCGATCACCGCGATCGCCTCTATCTGAGCGATCTCCGCGGTTGGATCGATCGCGATCGCCGCTCTCACCTGAATTGTCGTTCTCGAATTCGTCGTTCATTTCTTGGTCGGAACCTTCACTTTCATTCTCGCGAGAGTCCTTCTTCGCAAGCTTCTCTTGCCTTCTTGCCATGCGTTCCTCTCGCTTTGCTTCGCGCTCTAATCGCGCTGCTTCTCTATTTGCGGCTTGTAGATCGCCGATTGCCTTGACTAGGTCCGCCTTCTTCATATCTGCAGCGCCTTCGATGCCGAGATTGTTCGCGGTCTTCCTAAGGTCTGCCACCGCCATCGATGAGAGGTCGGTGATGTCTTTGCGGGGTTTGGTAGCGGTTTCGCTCATGTACCTACTCGGGTCTTTTCTGTAGCCAGCGGCTACTTTCACAAGGTGTTGGATTTGCCTTACTTACGATGGATTCTGATCTGACCTACAAGATTCGAGTTGGATTGATTTTCAAGATCGCAACTGAAGATTCTGCTTTTCGGCCGATTGACCAGATGACCGAAGGCTAGCACTCCGGTGATTCAGGTCAAATCCTGCTTCAGATCGCAGCGGACTCCACCCCGGTCTTGGCTACCTCTAACTCGCGAGGGGTGAAATGTGAGCCTGCAGCGCGGATGATCTCCTCGCGCTCCGACTTCTCGCCGGTATCGAGGACTATGACAGTCGGGCCTGCACCCGAGATGACGGCGGCAACTCCGGCAGCCCGCAAGGTCTCGACCAAAGAGATGGAGCGCGCCATCGCGTCACGGCGATAGGGCTGATGTAATCGATCCTCGGTCGCTGCCAAGAGAAGGTCAGGGCGGTAGTGAAGTGCATGGACTAGAAGAGCCGAGCGAGAGAGATTGAAGGCTGCGTCCTGATGCGGCACAGATTCTGGAAGGAGTTTGCGAGCCTTCGAAGTGGAGAGCGAACTCTCCGGAATGAGAGCGAGTAGGGAGATCCGCTGATCGACCTCGCTTCGCACCGCGACGCCGGTTGAAACTCCCATCCGATCCTCGCTCCACGCGATCGTCGCGCCACCAAGAGTTGCCGCTGCGACATTGTCCGGGTGTCCTTCGAGATCGGTTGCGAGCGCGATCAGATCATCATCGCTCATCATCTGATTTCCATTGAGGACAAGGGAGCGAGCAAGGGCAAGGCCTCCAACGATCGCTGCAGCAGAGGAGCCGAGTCCTCTTCCATGTGGGATCTCATTGAGTTGTCGCAAGGCAAGACCTGCAGGTTTACCGCCGAGGAAGTCGAAGCCGTGGAAGATCGCCTTGATCACGAGATTCTTCTTATCGCGCGCAACCTCAGTAGCGCCTTCACCCGCAACATCGATATCGAAGATCTCCTCATCGAGGATCTGAGCGACGTAGGTATCGCGAAGTTCGACTGCGAGAGCCAATGAGTCGAAGCCAGGGCCGATATTGGCAACGCTGGCCGGCACTCTCACCTGCTGTGGTGTCGCTTTGAAAGTCACTCGTTGGCGATGTTTGTTCCTTGCCATCAGCGCCCCCGCTCCACTCTTCGCTCCAGACCGATCGCATCGGCGGCTGCGCGAACATCGACTGGGATCACAACCGGATCCTTCGCCTCATCGAGCACCCATGCAACATCCTTGAGACCATTTCCAGTCACAGTGATGACGATCTTCTTGTTCTTAGGGAGCTTGCCGAGTTCACGATACTTGATCAGCCCTGCGATACCTGCAGCGCTCGAAGGTTCGACGAAGACTCCCTCTTTTGCCGCTACCAATCGATAGGCGGAGAGGATCTCCTCATCGGTGACCTCATCGATAAGACCGCCGGATCGATCACGCGCCTCAAGCGCTTGCTTCCAAGATGCGGGGTTGCCGATCCGGATCGCAGTTGCGATCGTCTCCGGCTTCTTCACCGCTTCACCACGGACGATAGGCGCAGCTCCCGATGCTTGGAATCCCCACATCTGTGGCGACTTCTTGCTGATCGAATCCTTTCGATACTCCTCGTAGCCGCGCCAATAGGCGGTGATGTTGCCGGCATTGCCTACTGGAAGTGCGTGGATATCAGGCGCGAAACCGAGCGCATCGACGACTTCGAAGGACGCGGTCTTCTGTCCCTCGATGCGATCAGGATTGACGGAGTTGACGAGCGAGACTGGATATTGCTCAGCGAGTTCGCGAGCGATCTCCAAGCAATCATCGAAGTTTCCATCGACCTGTAGGAGTTTGGCACCATGCGCGATCGCTTGCGCGAGTTTTCCCATCGCGATCTTTCCCTGTGGGACGAGGACGACCGGCAACATCCCAGCTTTCGCTGCATATGCAGCAGCGGATGCGCTGGTGTTACCAGTGGAGGCGCAGACGACTGCCTTCGCACCCAACTCTGCTGCCTTGGAGATCGCCATCGTCATACCGCGATCCTTGAAGGATCCGGTCGGATTGGCGCCTTCGAACTTGAGCCAGACGTCGTTATGAAGACGCGATGAGAGATCGCAGGCATAGATAAGAGGTGTGCCACCCTCACAGAGCGTGACTACTGGAGTGGACTTCGAGACTGGAAGACGATCGCGATACTCCTCGATCACACCGCGCCACTGATGCGCGCCACTCTTCTTGTTCGAGAGAAGTCGCTTGAGCGAGATGCTCATCCTTCGCTTCCCTCGACCCGAAGGACGCTCTCGACCTTCTCTACATGCGCAAGGCCAGCGAGATCCTTGACCGTCGAAGCGAGATCCTTATCGGTTGCGCTATGGGTCATGATGACGAGTTCAGCATCGGCGCCTCGCCCACTCTGACGAACTGTCTGGATCGAAACGCGATGTGTGGCAAAGGTCTGTGCGACGGATGCCAAGACGCCAGGGCGATCGGCGACGTCGAGTCGGATGAGATAGCGCGTCTTGACTTGATCGATCGATGCGATCGGAAGGTCGGCGTAATCGCTCTCTCTGCTTCCCACTCCCCCGAAGGAGATGTGGCGGGCAATCGCGACGAGA
>WLDY01000092.1 GCA_009704555.1 Actinomycetota bacterium
GCCATCGATGCTGGCAATGGAATGGCAGGACATACCGCCCCTGGCGTCTTCGAGCGGGTAGGAGCGAAGATCGTCCCGCTCTACTTCGAACTCGATGGCACATTCCCCAACCACGAAGCCAACCCGATCGATCCAGAGAATCTCAAGGACTTACAGCGCGCCGTGAAGAAGAGCGGTGCCGATATCGGCCTTGCCTTCGATGGTGACGCTGATCGCTGCTTCCTCGTCGACGAACGAGGTGAGTGCGTCTCCCCATCTGCACTCACGGCGTTGATCGCTTCGATCGAGTTACGACGCAATCCCGGTGCATCGATCATCTACAACCTGATCACATCTCGCGTCGTACCGGAGGTCGTCGCTGAGTCGGGTGGTAAGGCGGTCAAGAGTCGCGTCGGACATTCATTCATCAAGAAGTTGATGGCTGATACCGGAGCGATATTCGGCGGCGAGCACTCCGGACACTTCTACTTCTCCTCATTCTGGCGCGCCGACTCTGGAATGCTCGCCGCCCTCTATGCCATCGCTGCCTTGAAGGAGAGCGAGAAGTCACTGAGTGAGATCTTGGAGCCCTTCAATCGATATCGACAGAGTGGCGAGATCAACTCCGTGGTCAAGGATCAGAACGGCGCGATGGAGAGAGTGGCGAAGGAGTTCCCGGAAGGGAAGTACCTACACGAGCGCCTCGATGGATTGACGATTGAGGGTGAGGGTTGGTGGTTCAACCTGAGACCCTCCAATACCGAGCCACTCTTGCGCCTCAATGTCGAGGCTGGCGATGAAGCAACCATGGCATCGATACGTGATCAGGTGCTCTCGATCATTCGATAATCACTCATCTTTCGCTGACGAGATAGGTCAGCGGCTAGACTCCTCCTTAGCAGCCCAACCCAAGACCTAGCGGGAACCATTCATCAGGAGATCTCAGTGAATCCAACGACCATGACCCTTCCACGACATGACATCGCAGACGCATCCTTGGCCGCCGATGGCAAGAAGCGCATCGAATGGGCAGGTCGGAACATGCCGGTCCTGGCAGAGATCCGTGAGCGCTTCGAGCGAGAGAAGCCATTCAATGGCGTGCGCATCGCAGCATGCATGCACGTGACGACAGAGACTGCGAACTTGATGATCACTCTCAAGGCTGGCGGAGCCGAGATCGCACTCTGCGCCTCAAACCCACTTTCTACTCAGGATGACACCGCAGCGGCGCTCGTGCATGAATATGGGATTTCGACATTCGCACGCAATGCGATCGATCGTGATGGTTACTACGCACACATCAACGCAGCGCTCGACATCGAGCCACATCAGGTTTTCGACGATGGTTGCGACCTCGTCAACACGCTCCACACCACTCGTCAGGAGCTCCTGCCGAACATCTCCGGAGGGTGCGAGGAGACGACCACTGGCGTGATCCGCCTTCGACAGATGGCGAAAGATGGCGCCCTCACCTTCCCAATGGTCGCTGTCAATGACACCGATACCAAGCACATGTTCGACAATCGTTATGGCACCGGACAATCGACGCTCGATGCGGTATTCCGTGCGACCAACATCCTGCTCGCAGGAAAGGTCCTCGTCGTCGCCGGTTTCGGGTATTGCGGTAAGGGCGTTGCAGAGCGCGGTCGTGGACTCGGTGCCGATGTCATCGTCACTGAGATCGATCCAACCAAGGCGCTCGATGCGATGATGCAGGGTTACCGCGTCATGCCGATGCATGAGGCAGCGAAGGTCGGCGACATCTTCATCACCGTCACAGGCAATCGTGATGTCCTCCGCGCCGAGCACTTCTCGCTGATGAAGGATGGTGCGATCCTCGCCAACTCCGGTCACTTCGATATCGAGATCGATGTTGCCTGGTTGGAGAAGTACGCGACGAAGAAGAATTCGAAGATCCGCCATCAGACCGATGAATATGTCCTTGCCGATGGCAAGCGCGTCCTCCTCATCGCTGAGGGTCGACTCGTCAACCTTGGCGCTGCCGAAGGTCACCCAGCGGTCGTCATGGATATGTCATTCTCGGATCAGGCGCTGACAGCGGAGTGGTTGGTCAAGAGTGCGAAGGATCTCGCGCCTGGCGTTCACAACGTCCCTGAAGCGATCGATAAGGAAGTAGCCTCGCTCAAACTCAAGAGCCTCGGTGCAGAGATCGACACTCTTACCTCAGAGCAAGTCCAGTACTTGAACTCTTGGGAACACGGTAGCTAATGCCCTCGGTATTGGTCGTCGAGGATGATCAAGACCTTGCTGAGATGTTGGGGATCGTCCTCAACGGTGCTGGAATCGAAGTCGATCTCGTCAGTCGTGGTGATGAGGCTTTGGAAGTCTTCAGGAACAACCAACCGGATGTCGTCCTCCTCGACGTGATGCTTCCCGGCTTCGATGGCGTCGAAGTCTGTAAGGCGATTCGTCAAGAGTCACCACGCGTTCCGATCATCTTCCTCTCCGCTCGTGGTGAGACTCCGGACAAGATCAAAGGCCTTGAGGCTGGAGCCGATGACTATCTCGTGAAACCGATGGAGCATTACTCCGAGTTGGTAGCGCGGATCAAGACGCAGTTACGGCGTAACTCGCGCGATCTCACCGGGCATCTGACGCTCGGAGATCTGACCATCGATCTCGTCGAGCATTTGGTGACGAGAGCAGGAAGAGCCATCCCACTCACACGACTCGAGTTCGATCTTCTGGTGGCGCTCGCCAAGGAACCAGGGAGAGTATTCACCCGGGAAGAGTTGTTGCGAGAAGTCTGGGATTACCGACATTCGGCAGATACCCGTCTCGTCAATGTCCATGTCCAACGACTTCGCTCCAAGATCGAGCATGACCCGGACAATCCGACTCTCGTATTGACGGTGCGCGGCGTCGGCTACAAGTCCGGTGCAACCGGAAATCGCTGATCATGTTCTCGCGCCTTCGACTGGCGCTTCGCAGGTCACTTGCGATCAGAGTCGTGGTGTTGACCATCACGCTCTTCACATTCTCCTCTGGCGTGATCGGCACCGTCATCTTCCTACAGATCCAGAGTCGCATCATCGATAGCAGCATCGAGAGTTCAATCAACGAAGCCCAGAGCACCATCACTGCGGCAGAGTTCCGATTCGAGTTGATCCAGAGCGCGAATCCAGAGTCCGTCACCGATCAATCCCTGGAAGAGGCATTCGAGCAGGTGATGGCCCTCTCCATCGCAAGAGGTGCGACGGTCTCGGCACGAGAGATCGCATTGATCAAGAGTCCAGATAATCAGGTAAGCGATCTCGATCTCTCTCGGACCTCCAATTTCGTCGAACCTGAGTCGATCTCATCGGCGTTGCGGGAAATGGTTGAGACCAGCAATGAGATCGAGTGGCAGCGGACCGAGATCTCCTACGCCGGTGGTGAGGTCGTGCCTGGGATAGCAATCGGCAAACGGATCAATATCGCATTCGCAGGCACCTATGAGATGTTCGTACTATTCAACTTCGAGTCGCAACAGGAGTCGATCGCGATCATCGCTCGTGGTCTTCTCATCGCCTTCCTCTTGGTCTTCATCCTCATCCTCTCGATGGCATTCCTCATCGTCCGTCGCGTCGTCGATCCGATCCGTAACGTCGCAGAGGTAGCAGAGTCATTCACATCGGGAGATCTCAGTCGACGCGTCGCGGTGGAGGGTGAGGATGAGATCGCAGCGCTCGGCCGATCCTTCAATGAGATGGCCTTTGCCATCGAACAACAGATCTCGCGTCTGGAGAACCTCTCCCGGATGCAACAACGTTTCGTCTCGGATGTATCGCACGAATTACGTAATCCATTGACCACAATCCGGATGGCGGGTGAGCTGATCTTGGGTGAGAAGGACTCCTACGATCCCGCGATCGCTCGTAGCGCAGAGATCCTGATGACTCAGATCATCCGCTTCGACCAACTCCTGACTGATCTCATCGAAGTGAGTCGCTTCGATGCCGCAGTTGCGACGCTCGATTATGAGGAGATCGAGGTAAGCAAGTTGATCCGCGAGACCATCGACTCGCTCGATGTGGAGCCCTCGAAGTTCGTCGTTCGAGGTGAGGCGACCCTCGACGGGGACCGTCGAAGGATCACGCGTATCCTTCGTAATCTCCTCAGCAATGCGCTCGATCATGGCGAGGAGCGAGAGATACGAGTGACTGTGAGTGAGCGCGAGACGAGCGTCGATATCGCCATCCGCGACTTTGGGTTGGGATTGAGTGCTGATCAATTTGAGCGCATCTTTGA
>WLDY01000093.1 GCA_009704555.1 Actinomycetota bacterium
GCTTGGGCATAGCCTGTTGCAGCATGACCCGCGCCTTGTTCGTGGCGAACGAGGATGTGGCGGATCGATGAATCGAAGATCGGGTCGTAAGCAGGAAGGATCGCGCCACCAGGGATGCCGAACATGACATCGACACCAGCGCGCTCAAGGGACATCACTAGCGATTTCGCACCTGTGACTTGCTCGCTCACGTTGACACTCCCCTCTCGTTCATCTCACTTACCCCCGCAATGAAAAAACCCTCAGTTTCCACTGAGGGTTGCGCGTTTCCGACTCTTGAAGTCAGATCGCGCACCCCGCGATCACCACTGAAATCACCACGGAGATGGCCCCCGATGGCGAGACAGATGAGTCGATTACGCGGGTTTGCATGGCGTAATTCTCGCTGCTGGAAAAGGAGTAGTCAACCCTTGAGATGTGCGTCTCAGGATATGAACTAGTCGCAGACCGCTCCGCGCGATGCCGACCCCACCAGCTTCACATACTTGGCAAGGACGCCACGGGTATATCGGGGAGGCAAGGGCGAGAAATTCTCTCGCCGTTTGGCCAATTCGGCGCCATCGACGAGAAGTTCGAGAGTGCGCGATGGGATGTCGATCCGAACCAGGTCTCCATCTTTGATCAATGCGATAGGTCCACCATCGGCGGCCTCCGGCGCGATGTGTCCGACGCAGAGCCCGGTCGATCCACCTGAGAAACGACCATCGGTGAGAAGTAAGACGGACTTACCAAGACCAGCGCCCTTGATCGCGCCAGTGATCATCAACATCTCACGCATTCCAGGACCACCCTTGGGTCCTTCATAGCGAATGACGACGACATCGCCGGCTTGAATCGTTCCGTTCTCGAGCGCTTCCATCGCAGATTGTTCCCGGTCAAAGACACGTGCAGGACCTTCGAACTTCTCGACATCGATTCCAGCGTTCTTCACAACTGCACCATCGGGTGCAAGTGATCCGCCGAGGATAGTGATGCCACCACCTTTCGACATCGGATTCTTCGCTGCGCGAAGGATCTCGCCATCGGGATCTGGTGGCGCGATATGAGCGAGGTTCTCCGCCATCGTCTTACCCGTGACGGTGAGGCAATCTCCATGAAGAAGTCCGGCATCGAGGAGAGCCTTGAGGACTACTGGAATGCCGCCGACTTTGTCGAGATCGGTCATGACGAATCGTCCGAATGGTTTGAGATCACCAAGTAGAGGTGTCTTGGCACTGATCCTTTGGAAATCAGCCAGAGTGAGATCAACTCGTGCCTCATGTGCCATGGCAAGAAGGTGAAGGACTGAATTGGTGGAGCCACCCAGTGCCATCACGGCGGTGATCGCATTCTCAAATGCCTTCTTCGTCATGATGTCTCGGGCAGTGATCCCCTGTCGGATCAATTCGACAACCGCTTCGCCTGCCTTGATCGCATAGGTATCGCGACGACGATCGATCGCAGGTGGGGATGCTGAACCCGGTAATGAGAGACCGATTGCTTCGCCAACGGTGGCCATGGTGTTTGCGGTGTACATACCGCCACAGGCACCTTCTCCGGGACAGATGGCCCGTTCGATCTTGTCGACCTCTTCTTGACTGATAAGGCCACGTGCGCAAGCACCAACCGCTTCGAAAGCGTCGATGATGGTGACGTCCCTACCGTCGACATTTCCAGGCATGATCGAACCTGCATAGACGAAGACGTTGGCGACATCGAGACGAGCAGCCGCCATCATCATTCCAGGAAGCGACTTGTCGCATCCTGCAAAGGTCACCATGCCATCAAAGCGTTCGGCTTCCATCACCGTCTCGACTGAGTCAGCGATCACCTCACGCGAGACCAGGGAGAAGTGCATCCCTTCATGTCCCATCGAGATTCCATCTGACATCGAGATGGTCCCGAACATCATCGGGAATCCACCGGCTTTACGAACGCCTTCCTTCGACGCCTTCGCGAGACGATCCAAGGGCATATTGCAGGGCGTGATCTCATTCCATGAAGAGGCGATTCCGATCTGCGGCTTGGCGAAATCCTCGTCCTTCATTCCTACGGCGCGGAGCATGCCTCGTGCGGGAGCGCGTTCAAGTCCATCGGTGACTTGATAGGAACGTGGCTTCATCGGATTGGTAGTCATCAATTCACTCGTCTCTCACTCAGACTGTCCCAAGGTCTTCAAGAGTAGCGAGCGAACCTTGGAAGCATCAGCCTGTCCTTTGGTTTCCTTCATCACAGCACCGATCAAGGCGCCAGCCGCTGGGATATGACCATCGCGCACCTTCTCAGCGACATCAGGTTGGGCAGCTATCGCCTTCTCGATGGCAGCAAGGAGCGCGCCATCGTCTGATACCACTTTGAATCCTCGTGCTTCGATAACTTCCTGAGGGGATCCTTCACCGTTGATGACACCTTCTACGACTTGGCGTGCGAGTTTGTCGGTGAGCTCGCCCTTGCCTACCAGCTCGACGATTTTGGCAACATCCTTCGGTGAGATGGAGAGTTCAGAGGCCGGCACCTCGCGCTCATTGGCAATACGTGCGATCTCACCGAGCCACCAACCACGAGCCTTCGTTGGATCGGCACCGAGTTTCACGCTCTCCTCGACGAGATCAAGGACATCGGCATTGACCATCGCTGCCATCTCTTTATCCGGTACTGCCCAGGCATCTTGCAATCTCTTCCGTCGATCTGAAGGTCTCTCTGGCAGTCTCGCTCGAATCTCCTCGATCCACTCCTTCGATGGTGCGACGGGGACGAGGTCGGGCTCTGGGAAGTAGCGATAGTCCTCGGCTTGTTCTTTACTGCGACCGGGAGTGGTCTCGCCGGTGTTCTCATGGAAGTGGCGGGTCTCTTGCTTCACTCGCTCGCCACTACCGAGGATGCCGGCATGACGGATCATCTCGGCTCGAACGGCGCGCTCAACGGAGCGGAGTGAGTTGACGTTCTTCGTCTCACTTCTAATCCCTAACTTCTTCTCTCCGACAGGACGGAGTGAGACGTTGGCATCGCAACGGAGTGAGCCTTGTTCCATCTTGACATCACTGACACCAAGGCCGCGCAAGATGTCACGAAGTTCCTTGACATAAGCCTTGGCGACGAGAGGCGCGTACTTACCGGTTCCCTCGATCGTCTTAGTGACGATCTCAACGAGAGGGATCCCAGCACGGTTGTAATCGAGAAGTGAGTAGTCGGCGCCATGGATACGTCCCGTCGCGCCTCCGACATGGAGCGACTTACCGGTGTCCTCTTCCATGTGGACGCGCTCGATCTCGACACGGAACTCCTTGACTCCATCTTCGGTCTCGACTTCAAGGTCGAGATAGCCATTGACGCAGATCGGCTCGTCATATTGCGAGGTCTGGAAGTTCTTCGGCATATCGGGATAGAAATAGTTCTTGCGAGCGAAACGACTGAAGGGAGCGATGGAGCAATTGAGCGCGAGTCCGATCGCGATGGTGTACTCGATCGCCTTACCGTTGACGACAGGAAGCGAACCTGGAAGGCCAAGACAGACGGGACATACCTGGGTATTCGGCTCTCCACCGAAGACGGTCGCACAACCACAGAACATCTTCGAGGCAGTGCCGAGTTCTACGTGGACCTCAAGTCCGAGGACTGGGTCGTACTTGGTGATGACTTCGTCGTAAGAGATCGCCATCAGAGTAACTCCGGCGCCATCTCAAGAAGGGGCTTGCCCCACTTTGCAAGAAGCTCTCGCTCAAGGGCAGCACCTGCGTTGTAGAGGCGATCATCTGCCATCGCCGGCGCCATGATCTGGAAACCTGTTGGAAGTGAATCCTCCGTCGCCAAACCTGATGGCAATGACATCGCAGAGATCCCTGCGAGATTGACCGGGATGGTTGCGATGTCGTTGAGATACATCGCAAGTGGATCATTGCTCTTCTCACCGATCTTGAATGCCGTCGTCGGCGCAGTCGGCGAAACGAGGATCTCTGCCTTTTCGAAGGATCTTGCGAAATCGTCTTTGATCAGAGTGCGCACCTTCTGTGCACTGCCGTAGTAGGCATCGTAATAACCACTCGAGAGTGCATAGGTACCGAGGATGATGCGACGCTTCACCTCTTTGCCAAATCCTGCTTCGCGAGTCTGGTTCATCACCTCTTCCGCACTTCCTTCACCGGTTCGCATTCCAAAGCGCATGGCATCAAAGCGTGCGAGATTCGATGAACACTCACTCGGTGCGATCAAGTAATAGGCAGCGAGCGCATAGTCGAATGACGGACAGGAGAC
>WLDY01000094.1 GCA_009704555.1 Actinomycetota bacterium
GCCAATCTCGTACTTGCTGATATCTCCAAAGAGGGACTTGCTGAAGTCGAATCGGCGATCGCAGCCGAGAAGGGCGAGAAGCCACTCTTGATCGTTGCAGATCAATCGAAGGAAGAGGGCGTGAGAGAGACCGTGGAGTCTGCGATCACGCACTTCGGTGGTATAGATGGCGCGGTGATCAACGCAGGGATCGGAGTCTCTGGAAATCTTGAAGAGCTCTCAATGGAAAAGTGGAGCCAAGGTCTAGCCATCAACCTCACCAGCGCATTCTTGATGACCAAGTACGCGATGAGCGCGCTTCGCACCCAAGGCATGGGTGGCTCCCTCGTCTATGTCGCAAGCAAGAACGCATTCTCACCAGGGGCTGGCTTCGGTGGCTATTCCGTCAGCAAAGCCGGAATGCTCCAATTGATGCGTATCGCCGCCCTTGAAGGTGGATCCGCGGGTATTCGAGCCAATGCGATCAATCCAGATGCGGTCTTCGATAACTCATTGCTCTGGGCGGGCGGGATACGAGAACAACGCGCCGCTGCACATGGGGTCAAACCCGAAGAGCTCGAGGACTTCTACGCCTCACGTAACATGCTCAAAGTAAGGGTGCGAACCGAGGATGTCGCTGCCACAGCGGCCTTCTTGCTCAGTGATGACTCCTCGCGTACGACTGGAAGCGTCGTAGCGGTCGATGGTGGCGTCGCTGCTGCCTTCCCGCGCTGATCAGCGAAGTCGAGACTTCAGACCTTCGAATTCCTCACGAAGTGCGCTCGGTAACTTGGCACCGATCTTGCTGAACCACTCCTCGATGAGCGGTAACTCTGCCTGCCACTCCTCACTTCGTACAGCGAGGACCTCCTCGAGATCAGCGGCAGGGATTTCAAGCCCTGCTACATCGAGATCCGCAGGGTTTGGAGCCAGGCCGATCGCACTCTCTACCCCATCGACATTGCCTTCGACGCGATCAATGATCCACTTCAAGACGCGTGAGTTCTCACCGAAACCTGGCCATAGGAATCTTCCATCGGATCCACGACGGAACCAATTGACGTAGAAGATCTTCGGCAACTTCGACTCATCGCTCTTCTTGGTAAGGCTCAGCCAATGTTTGAAGTAATCACCGACGTGATAACCGATGAAGGGCAACATCGCGAAAGGATCGCGTCGGACTACGCCGACCGCACCGGTGGCAGCTGCTGTCGTCTCGGAGGAGAGCGTCGCGCCGAGGAAGACGCCGTGGTTCCATGATCGCGCTTGCACGACAAGCGGGACAGTCGTCTTTCGACGTCCACCGAAGATGATCGCAGAGATGGGAACGCCGGCAGGATCCTCCCACTCAGGCGCGATGATCGGGCATTGCGCTGCAGGAGTACAGAATCGTGAGTTGGCATGAGAGGAGGTCTCACTACTCTCAGGAGTCCAATCTCGTCGCTTCCAATCGGTCAGATGTGCCGGCGGTGTGTCGGTCATCCCCTCCCACCAGACATCACCATCGTCGGTGAGCGCGACATTGGTGAAGATTGAGTTTCCAAGGTCGATCGTCCTCATCGCATTGGAATTGGTCGGCCATCCAGTACCCGGAGCCACTCCAAAGAAGCCAAACTCAGGGTTCGTCGCGTAGAGGCGACCATCGGCACCGAATCGCATCCATGCGATGTCATCACCGAGCGTCTCAACCTCCCAACCAGGGATGGTCGGCTCGAGCATCGCAAGGTTGGTCTTGCCACAAGCAGATGGGAATGCCGCCGCGATGTAGTGGGTCTTCTTCTCTGGCGAGGTGAGTTTCAAGATGAGCATATGTTCGGCGAGCCATCCCTCGTCGCGTCCCATCACTGAGGCAATGCGAAGCGAGTAACACTTCTTGCCCAAGAGAGCGTTACCGCCATAACCCGATCCATAAGACCAGATCTCGCGCGTCTCGGGGAAGTGACTTATGTATTTGGTCTTGTTGCAAGGCCACGCGACATCCTTCGCGCCGTCGACCAATGGTGCGCCGACGGAGTGGAGCGCCTTCACGAATGGCGCGCTCGCGCCCATCCGATCCAATACCTTCTTACCCATCCGAGTCATGATCCGCATCGATGCCACGACGTAGGCGCTATCTGTGATCTCTACACCGAACATCGGGTCCTTCGCATCAAGCGATCCCATGCAGAACGGAATGACATACATCGTTCGTCCACGCATCGAGCCGCGATAGAGATCCTGCATCGTCGACTTCATCTCATCGGGAGCTACCCAATTGTTGGTCGGTCCAGCGTCTGCTTCATCAAGGGAACAGATATAGGTGCGATCCTCGACGCGTGCCACATCATCGGGATCAGAGGCACACCAGAAAGAATTGGGTTTCTTCTTCAATCGGACGAAGGTCCCATGGGCGACCAAGGTGTCGGTGATCGATACCCACTCTTCATGACTGCCATCGACGATACAGACGTCGTCGGGCTCGGTGAGAGCGGCGACTTCAGCGACCCACGCTGCGAGTGCGCGGTGATTGACCCGCTTGACTGCAGCGTCGGCAGAAAGAGCCTGGATCGCCATTGATCCTCCTCGGTAGAAACCTCACTATAGGAGCGAGGAGTCCTTACGGAAAAGTCCGCGCCTTGTCTCATCTGTCACACTAGGCCGGTTACACGCAGAGAGATTGAGAGGTGAAGCGTTGATAATTCGCCGAGCGAACAAAGACGACGCCTCGGAAGTACTCCGCCTCATCCAGGAGTTGGCGGATTACGAACGAGCACCTGATGCGGTCGAAGCGAGCGAAGCCGATCTCATCGCCACTCTCTTCACCGAAGAGCCACGCGTCTTCTGCGATCTCGTCGAAGTCGATGACCACGGAACCCCGAGAGTCGTCGGCATGGCGCTCTGGTTCCTCAACTATTCGACCTGGCAGGGCAAACACGGGATCTATCTCGAGGATCTCTTCGTGAGACCGGAATTTCGCGGCCGAGGTTTCGGCAAAGCACTTCTCGTGCATCTCGCAAGGATTTGTATGGATCAGGGTTACGGCAGATTGCAGTGGTGGGTCTTGGATTGGAACACTCCGGCCATCGACTTCTACAAGAGCATCGGTGCTGAGGCGATGGATGAGTGGACGGTCTTTCGTGTCAGCGGGAAGGCGCTCGCCGACTTGGCAGATTCTTGACAATACCCTAGGGGGTATCTGCTAGGCTTCGCGACTATGGCAACCAAATCTGTCGCAAAGAAGTCATCCACGACCAAGCGAGCCGGCTATGTCCTCACCGATCAGGAGCAGGTCGATGAGATCGCCAAACGAATCAAGCGAGCACATGGTCAACTCGGCGCCGTCGCTCGAATGCTCGAAGAGGGACGTACCTGCAACGAGATCGTCACTCAGATGGCAGCAGTGACAAAAGCCGTCAACACTGCGGCCTTTGCTTTGATTTCCGCCAATCTCAAGCAATGCGTCGAAGAGGATCGTCCGAACTCTGACGCCATCGCAACCAACCTTCAGAAGCTCTTCAATACTTTGGTCTGATGTCGACCAGGAACAGCGGGGGAATTGGATCCATGAGGAAGTCGAGATTGTTCACTGCGCTGGTGGCAGCTGCACTCCTGATGGCTGGCTGCTCATCGAGCGGTTCAGCCACACCAAAGCTTGGTATCGAAGAATTTGCTGCGAAGGCCGCAGAGCCAGGAGTGGTACTGCTTGATGTACGTACCCCTATGGAATTCGAAGAGGGCCATCTGGATAAGGCGATCAACATCGACTTCCAGAGCGGAACCTTCGAAGAAGAGATCTCGAAGTTGGACAAGGAGACCACCTACGCGGTCTATTGCCGTAGTGGCAATCGTTCCGGTCAGGCTGTGGAAGTGATGGCGGGACTTGGCTTCACCAACATCTATGACATGGACGGTGGAGTGATCGATTGGGCCGCAGCCGGCAAGGCGCTCTACACCAACTAAGTGCGAATATGAAAGATCTAAATAGACAGAGAAGAGAGAGGCAACGAGATGTGTAGTCGCGTCACTTGTGGGACATGTAAGAAGTACACCTGGTCAGGGTGCGGTGAACATGTTGAAGAAGCGCTCTACGGTCTATCCGAGAGTCAGATTTGTCAGTGCGACTCGCCGCCCTCCGCAGCGAGCGGTGGTTTCTTCTCCAAACTCTTCGGTGGGAAGTAGCCCTAGTTCAATCTGCCATAGCTGAACGAGAGCACGGTCGCGATGGTCAGCCATATCTGATACGGGATGAGTAGGAACCCA
>WLDY01000095.1 GCA_009704555.1 Actinomycetota bacterium
GATTCTTTGCTCTTTCCAATCAATTTCTCAATCTCCTGCTTGTGTAGAAGGAGCTTCCGTTCACGTCGAGGCAAGTGATTGGTCCAGCTTCCTTCGTTGTACTCAGGGATGTGCACACCAAGAAGCCAGATCTCGCCATCCTTGACTGCGGCATACCCGTCGACAAGGGATGCACGTCCAGCCCGAAGGGATTTCACCTCAGTGCCGGTAAGGACGATGCCACATTCAAAGGAATCGACGATGAAATAATCGAATCGAGCCTTCTTATTCTGAGCGATGAGTTTGGTGCCCTTTTCCCTCATGGTGCACCTCAACTCCCGAGAGACCTGGGCGAGTTAGGCGCCTAATACCCAACTACCTCTTCACCAGGAGCGTCGCACCGAAGTGCGTCATCTCTCAACTACTGCGAAGTCTACTTCCTAACGGCCGTGAACCCTGAGGTCCATGAAAAGGTCCAGCGTGAAAATCAAGAAGATTGACCTCGTAGGCTTGCAAGGCCACTGAGAACCTGAAGCGCACGCTTTGCGATCTCCTCATCGGTTGCGGCCAAATCTGGCTCGATTCCGACCCCATCAATCACTCTTCCCGATGGCGTTCGGTACTTCGCAACCGTCAACTCTAACTTGGATCCATCATTGAGAGTGATGAACTCCTGAACCGTCCCTTTACCTTGGCTCCGTTCACCGATCACAACTGCGCGATTTCGATCCTGCAAAGCTCCAGCGAGTATCTCAGCAGCACTGGCTGTCTCGCGATCGATCAAGACAACGAGCGGAGCCTTATCTGGATTCTTGCGCGACGCACGAAAGACGACTGGATCACTATTGACCTTCTGATACGAGAGCAAGACACCTTCACTGATAAAGAGCTCTGCGGTCTTCACTGCCTCAGCGATCTGTCCCCCGGGATTTCCCCGAAGATCGATAATGACACCCTTCTTGTGGGAGGTCTTACCAAGTTGCTCAAGTACTTGCGACGCCGTGCCAACATTGAATGATGCGACTTCAATATAGAGAACATCTTTAGCGATCTCAGATGCCGTGACATTCTCGACTCCGAGCGTGGTTCGAGCCACTGATAAGAGCATCTCTTTACCTTTGCGATCCACTCGCAGGTCGACGGTAGAGCCGACTGCGCCACGGACAATAGCGAGCGCTGCCGGGAGTGTGAGTCCCTCGAGCGAACTCTCATTGACGGCAAGAAGGCGATCATCTGTCTTTACTCCCACCTTCTCCGCCGAGGAGCCTTCCTGAACCGCGCCGACTTCAACGCCACCGAGGGATGACTTTCGTAGCCAGATGCCAAGCCCTGAATACTCATTGAAGAGTCTCTGGTTGAAGATCTCCATCGTTGACTGCGGGAAGTAGTTGGACCACTCATCACCGGTCGCACGAAGCGCTCCCTCGATCGCAGCTTGTCGCAGACTTTCGATAGAGGCTCCTTCAGGATCTACAGCGACGATCTCAGCAATCGCTTGATCAACAGGACCAGAGCCTCGATTGATTCCAAGTGAGTATCCGATACCAAAGACGAGAGTGAGTGAGAGAAGTCCTGCAAAGAACTGACGTAAACCGAACTCCCTCATGCCCTGATTCTATGGATGAACTTCAATCTAGGCGAGAGCGAGAAATAGGGTCAGACTTTCAAGTACTTTCGAAGCGTCAAGAATGATGCGATGCTCGAGACGACGACACCGGTCAAGAGAAGATAGGCAGAAGCGACCCACACATCATTCCAGGTGAAGAAGTTCGTGAAGGTCAATAGAGGCGCTACACGTTCATCAACAACGTACTTCAATCCAGTGAGGATTCCACTTGAGATTCCCCAGCCAACGATCGTCGCGAAGAATCCTTCCAGCAAGAACGGCAATTGGATCGAGAATGAGCTAGCACCAACGAGCTTCATCACAGTGGTCTCACGGCGCCGGTTGTATGCCGCTATACGCAACGTATTGCTGATGAGAAGCGCAGCTGTAAGAACGCTAGCTAGTCCTATGACGAGCGCGGCATCACGCAAGACATTGAGAAGGCTGAAGAACTTCTCCAATATAGCTCTCTGATCTTGGACGACATCCACTCCAGGACGCCCAGAGAAGGCACTCTCGACGACTCCAAACTGAGTCGGATCCTTGAGTTTGACTCGGAAAGATTCAGGAAGTTGATCAACTGTGACATTCTGCGCGATCGCAGAATCCTTAAAACGTTCCTGGAAACGTTGAAAGGCCTCGGACTGCGACTCGTAGTAGACGGTCTGAACCACTGGCAACTCTTGAAGGTCGCGTTGGATCTCAAGTCGCTGCTCAGGTGTCACTGGGCCAGCAGCGCAGGAGGGCACCTCAGATAGTGGACCACAGAGGAAGAGCGAAACTTCGATCTTGTCGTACCAGTAATCCTTCATCGTTCGCACTTGTGAGTTAGAAAGAAGTCCAATACCGAGAAGCGAAAGTGAGATGGCGATGGTGATGATGACAGCAAAAGTCATGGTGAGATTTCGGCGAAGGCCAATACCGACCTCACTCATCACGAATCCAGCTCGCATCATTCACCTGCCCTTCGACTGTTGATCATCATCCGGTGTACCCATAGACGCCACGGACCTGGTCTCGAATCACATGACCTGATTCCAACTCGATGACACGCTTTCTCATCTGATCGACGATCCCAGAATCATGGGTCGCCATAACAACCGTTGTTCCTTCTCTATTGATTCGATCGAGAAGCTTCATGATGCCAATACTCGTGGCTGGGTCGAGGTTTCCAGTGGGCTCATCAGCGATCAAGATCGCTGGCCTGCTCACATAGGCACGTGCAATTGCTACTCGCTGCTGCTCGCCGCCAGAAAGTTCACCGGGCTTTCGATCCAACTTCTCCTCTAGGCCCACCAGTTCAACCACCTCTGGCACTTCACGAGCAATCTCCTTCTTGGTTCGACCCAAGACATGGAGTGCGAAAGCGACGTTCTCAAAGACTGTCTTATTGGGAAGAAGTCGGAAATCCTGAAAGACCGTTCCAACTTGTTTACGAAGATCTGGCACCTTCCAATTGGAGAGCTTGCCGAGATCCTTACCTGCGACATGGATCGTTCCTGATGTCGCCTTCTCTTCTCGGAGAACGAGCCTTAGGAAAGTTGATTTGCCAGAGCCCGACTGACCCACGAGAAAGACGAACTCACCTTTGGCCACCTCGAGTGAGACATCGCTGAGCGCTGGCTTATCGGTCTTGGGGTAGGACTTAGAGACATGTTCGAAATGAATCATTGGCCTCGCCCCTCCCTCACGTCTTCATCTCTCAACAATCACCACTTCACATTCTCTGCGTCTTGCTGACCGTATCAGGGTCATGGGCCGCTGAGAGCCACAGAAGGTGATGAACGGAGTGAATCTTACGGAACTAAGCCCAAAATCCTGGGAATTATCAGTGAGAGATGCGCACTACTTCGCTGTACGTGTCCTGCGCCAGCGAATTCCCGCGTCAATGAAGCCTGAGAGATCGCCATCAAGAACGGCTTGTGTGTTTCCGGTCTCATAGTCCGTTCGATGATCCTTCACCATTTGGTATGGATGCAAGACGTATGAGCGAATCTGATTTCCCCATGACCCACCTGAATCACCCTTGAGTGCGTCGATCTTCGCCTGCTCCTCTGCATGTCGACGTTCGAGAAGTTTCGACTGAAGAACAGCTAAAGCAGTGGCCTTGTTCTGTAACTGAGATCGCTCGTTCTGACATGAGACAACGATGCCGGTGGGGATGTGGGTAATTCGCACCGCAGAGTCAGTCGTATTCACTCCCTGTCCACCAGGACCGGAGGAGCGATAAACATCGATTCGGAGATCCTTCTCATCAATCTCAATAGCGTCACTCTTTTCAACGACAGGAACAACTTCCACGCCGGCGAAAGAAGTGTGTCTTCGACTATTGCTGTCGAAGGGAGAGATGCGGACTAAGCGATGAGTCCCTTGTTCGACTGATAGTGAACCGTAGGCATACGGTCCCTCTACCTTGAAGGTCACCGACTTGATACCAGCCTCTTCACCATAGGACGTATCGAGAATCTGAACTTGGTACTCCTTCTTTTCGCAGTAGCGAAGGAACATTCGCATCACCATCTCAGCCCAATCCGATGCATCAACCCCACCCGCTTCGGATCGAATCGTGACAAGAGCATTACGGTGGTCATATTCACCATTGAGGAGAGTCTCGATCTCTAGAGA
>WLDY01000096.1 GCA_009704555.1 Actinomycetota bacterium
AGAGCACCAGCATCTCCCATGTAGATCCGAGCCGGACTCTTGTTCCAGATAAGGAATCCAAGGGTTCCCCCTGCCATGACTGTCGCGAGAGCGGCAATCACTGATTGACCATCATTCAAGGCAAGTATGGCGAGTGCGATTGAACTCACCGCGACAGTTCCTGCTGCGCCACCATCAAGATTGTCGAAGAAGTTGATGGAGTTGCAGATACCAACGATCCAAAGAATGGTGACGATGGTGTCGATGAGATCCGACCCGGTGGGATTACCCGAGGTGTTGGTGTTGATTAGCAGGATCGCAGTAAAGACCCCGGCGACAGTTTGAGCGATGAATCGCGGAAGAGCGCTCAGGTTCTTGATGTCGTCCCATAGACCGATCAGACCCAGTATCAACGCTGGGAGAAGGACAGAAGAAGCGAGATAGAAGGTGTCGATGGTGAAGTTAGATATGAGCGCAGTCCCATAAGAGACAATCAGTACCCCAGCCATGATGGCTACGCCACCTAGGTACGGGATCGGCTCACGATGGGTCTTATGGCCTTGGTTCGGATTGTCAACGATCTTCTTCGTAAGAGCGAATCGACGTGCGAGCGGAGTAAGGGAGCCGACGAGTACAAATGTCACAACAAAGAGCGAGAAATACTCGGTATTTGAGATCCCCATAGATAGGAAAGCGTAGGGGTTGATCACGCGAAGTCGTACAATTACGAATGCGAAATCATGATTTTGGTTCGCGCGACTAGGAAAGAAGTAACGATGCCATCTTGGACGGATAATCCGCCCACGCCCAAGGCCCTCAGTGAGTCGTCACATATGAGAGACACATTCGGATACCGACTCAAGAAGTTCTTCCTTGGTAACCCACTCAATAGACATACCTTGGGTCATCAGCGCTTGAAGAAGCGTTATGCCCTTGGCGTCCTCTCCTCTGACCCGATTTCCTCCTCTGCCTACGGTACTGAGCAGATATTGGTAGTTCTGATCCCAGCCTTTGGTATCGCAGCCTTCGCCATGTTGATGCCGATGACGGCCGTCGTTCTCATGGTCTTGCTCATCATCACGCTCTCCTATCGAAATGTCATCTCTACCTATACGCACTCTGGCGGTGCCTATATCGTCGCTCGTGACAACTTCCGGCCAATCGTTGCGCAACTCGCAGCAGTCGCTTTGATCATCGACTACGTAGTCACTCTCGCTATCCAATCTGCTGCTGGTGTAACTGCCATTCTCTCCGCGTTTCCGGCGCTCGTGGAATGGAAGATCCCCATGGTCGTTGGGGTGATCCTGATCCTGATGTACGGAAATCTCCGAGGCGTGAAAGAAGCGGGAAAGATGTTCGCATTCCCCACTTATCTCTTCATCGGCTCAATGTTCATCGTCTTCATCATCGGTATCTATAGAGAGGTGACTGGAACTCTAGGTCGCCTTGATCCGGAAGCGAGCGGAGCCTTAGAACTTGGTGATGAGAAGATGATGCTCTCCTTCGCGATGGTGATCATCTTGCTTCGCGCCTTCGCAAATGGCGGGTCATCGCTCACCGGTTTGGAAGCTATCTCCGACGGTGTAGGGCTCTTCCGTACACCGGAGTACGTCAATGCGCGCAGAACCCTCGTCATCATGTCGACGATTCTTGGTTCTTTGGTATTCGGTATCTCGTACTTTGCCCATCGTGTCTACGCGATGCCCTATGAGGATGAGGCGCCCACGGTCATCTCCCAAGTCGCGGACGTCATCCTTGGTGATGGGGTCTTCGGGTCGATCTTCTTCTATGTAGTTCAGGCAAGCACCATGTTTATCCTCTTTGCTGGTGCGAACACCACATTCAATGCATTCCCAATCGTGGTCAACTTCGCAGCTGCCGACGGGTATCTGCCGCGATGGCTCACCAAACGTGGTCATCGACTCAACTTCTCGAACGGCATCCTCGTACTCACCGGTGCTGCATTGATTCTGGTCTTCGCGACTGGCGCTTCTGTCACGTTCCTTGTGGCCTTCTACGCTCTTGGAGTCTTCACTGCATTCACCATCTCTGGAATCGGAATGGCAAAGAAGAACCTCAAGGTCCGCGGGAAGAGATGGCGTCTCAATCTCATCATCAACTCTTTGGCTGGTGGTCTTGCCTTTACCGTCGTCATCATCTTCTCGTTCGTGAAGTTCGCTCAAGGCGCTTGGGTCGTTCTTGCCATCTCTCCAATCCTCATCATGATGTTGAGCAGATTACGTAAGCGCTATGAGATCGAACAAGGCGCACTCAATGTCTCGAAAGTGGAGAGTCGTGCCACCTCCATTGGACACCATTACGTGACAGTTCTGGTCGATAAGATCGATCTCGCCACCATCGCAACGATCAGATATGCACGAAGCCTTAGGCCCCAAGCAATCGCCGCGGTCCATTTCGTCATCGATGACCAGAAGGCAAAGTCACTGGCTGAGGAGTGGGCAACGAATCCTGCCTTCGATGATGTGACCCTGGAATTGATCGATTGTCCTGATCGAAGACTCGCGCGTGCGGCGGTTGACTACGCGATTCGAATGACAGAGAAGACCGATGTGGAATTGACTCTCCTACTGCCCCGACGGGCTTACTCGCGCTTCCTTGGTCGAGTCCTTCATGATCAGACTGCTGAACAGATCGCCCGCCCCATCTCACAACTACCTCGTGTTGTTGCGACGATCGTTCCCTTTGATGTCGATCGGATTCTCACCGGTAAGAGCGTCCTGACTGAAGAGAAGCAAGATGTCGAGGCGAGCCCTGCGGTGGAGATGGAATCAAAACCCTTGCGGGCTCAATCAGAGTTCTTGAGTGACAAGACGAGGGCATCACACTTCGAGGCAACAATCGCTCCGATTGGTTCGATCACGTGGCGACGAAGAGCTCACGTCCAAGGACATGTGACTGCGATGAAGTCGTCAGCAAGCGGGAATTCCCCCTCGGTTGAGATCGAAGTATGGGATGAGACCGGCGGCGTGACGCTTCAGTTCTTGGGACGACGCGAGATTGCAGGACTTGAAGTCGGTTCGATTTTGCGGGCTGAAGGAATGGTCGGTGAGCAGGAGGGAACGCTCACCATCCTCAATCCTTCGTATGAGATCTTGAACTAACCGCCAGCCTTACGACGGAACATCTTCGGTGCGGCTCCACCTTGTTGACCTTGGCCGACCTTTGAACCTGCAGATCCTTGCGATCCGGGATTCGAACCTTTGTTCTTCTTCTTTTCTAAAGCTTCGCGGAATTTCGCCTTGGGATCTTCGTTCTTGCTGCTCTCTTCACTCATCATTGCTCGTCAAATTTCCTTCATCTAGTTTCATCTGGCTTCACATGATGTGAAACCGGTTGTGAGGATGATGGCACGGCCGGGGCGACTGGATTACCAGGGATTGTCTTGAGAAGGGATTGGACCTCGGATTGACGGTATCTGCGGTGGCCGCCAAGGGTTCTGATGGCAGTGAGTTTGCCTGCCTTGGCCCATCGAGTCACGGTCTTGGGATCGACGCGAAAGAGGGCGGCGACCTCTGCTGGAGTCAGCAGGACCTCTTGTTCGCGGGGACGAAGCACGGGCAGAACTCCTCTTCTTGAACCGAGGTGACTCCCTCAGCCATTGTCTGATTTATCCGTTATGGACGGAGTATTCACGCAAAACGAGAGGGTTCGCAAGGTCCTTTGAGGATGAAATGAGGATGAAAAATACGGCTACATCGCCTGTTCGTAGGCACCGACTCTGCGCCAGCGCGAAACGAGCCTTTCATACCCTTGGCCGGCGAGCGCGCCATCCCCCGATGCGAGGCCTTGAAGCGAGAGCGCGACATCCTCGATTGAACTGTCAGCCTCGATCCCCTCTTCGCCGTTTTCGCGGAGCGATCGATCAAGGTAGAGCGCAAGGCCGCCGTAATCCAACTCCACTTTGGAAGCAGGATGAAATACGTTCAACCAGGCAAGAAGGGCCGCGATCTCGCCCTCAATTGGACCGTTACCGAAGGCAGTGACGACTGCCTTATGCGCACTCTCACAGCGCGCCTTCGCTCTCGCGATGTCGGTACGAAGAAGTGTGAACGGGCCCTGTGGCCCGGTCCCGCGCAATCTCTCTGATGGATCGAAGAGCGCGAACCACCGTGGTGGCACCACCCACGTTTCAGTAAGGATATGTGGCACTCGATCCTCGGCTACTTCGGGTTGGATCGTTAGCGCATCCTC
>WLDY01000097.1 GCA_009704555.1 Actinomycetota bacterium
AAGACGGATACCTTGCGAGATACCGACAGCACTCTCAAGCGCACTCGAGACGACCACCGGAAGTGAGAAGTGTTCTGCGATCTTCATCGCTGATCTGATTCCACCCAATGGCGAACTCTTGAGGATGATGAGATCCGCAGCCCCTTCGAGGTCGAGCGCGAGTGGATCCTCGCTCTTTCGAACCACCTCATCGGCAGCGACCTTGATATCGAGCCTCTTCTTCAACTCCCTGAGCTCCTCGATGCTCTCGCATGGTTGTTCGACGTATTCGATGCTCTTAGCCAATGGCTCTAGGAAAGTGATCGCCTCATTCACACTCATCTCACCATTGAGATCGAGTCGGATCGCAATGGATGGGAAGAGCCTTCGTACCTGCTCGATTCTGGCGATATTGCGGGAATGATCCTCAGCGACCTTGATCTTCACCGTCTTGGCCCCTGGATACCAAGAGAGGATCCGTTCGATCTCCGCTTCACTATCTACTGCTGGCAACGTGGCGTTGATCGCTACTTTGCTACGCAGATTTGGCACCTGCGGCTGGAAGGCTGCTTCTATCCCAGCTTGGAGCCAGCGTGAGGATTCGACTGCACCGTATTCAAGAAATGGTGAGAACTCTCCCCAACCGTACGGTCCTTCGAAGAGTGCGACCTCGCGGGATTCGATGCCACGAAACTTCGTGCGCATCGGAAGCCTCAAAACATGGAGCGTTGCAAGAATCTCCGAGAGATCCGGATTCATGGTTCCTCGCGTCTTAGGGACGCTTCGGGAATCGTCCGAAATCAGGTGGGCGCTTCTCCTTGTATGCATCGCGCCCCTCTTGTCCTTCTTCGGTGAGATAGAAGAGGAGAGTCGCATCGCCTGCGAGTTGTTGGACACCGGCAAGACCATCATCGGCGGCGTTCATCCCCGCCTTGAGAAGACGTAGCGCCATCGGTGAGTGGCGGAGCATCTCTCGACACCACGAGACGGTCTCTGCTTCGAGTTGATCCACCGGAACTACCGCATTGACGAGACCCATCTCGAGCGCTTCCTTCGCGTCGTATTGCCTGCATAGGAACCAGATCTCGCGAGCCTTCTTCTGTCCGACATGGCGAGCTAGGAGTCCTGACCC
Source organism: Actinomycetota bacterium (assembly GCA_009704555.1). Lineage (GTDB taxonomy): Bacteria > Actinomycetota > Actinomycetes > Nanopelagicales > Nanopelagicaceae > SYAN01. The sequence goes on from WLDY01000097.1 coordinate 1,112, forward strand.
ATAACCACCATCGAATGATCCGACCATCGGTCCGGTCTGACCGAACTTCGCATTCTCTGCAGCGATCGTCAGATCACAGACCACATGCAGTACATGTCCACCACCTATCGCCCAGCCGGCGACCATCGCTACGACTGGCTTCGGTGTCCTTCTTATCTGAACTTGTAGATCCAAGACATTGAGTCGACCGATGCCTTTCTTACCCAAGGCATCGCTTCCGATATAACCATCGTCGCCGCGAACCGAGATATCTCCACCAGAACAAAATGCTTCACTGCCCTCACCGGTGAAGATGATGACTCCGACGCTCTCATCATCTCGTGCGGCGTTGAAGGCGATCTGCAACTCCGCCAAGGTCTCGGGGCGGAAGGCATTACGGACCTCGGGACGGTTGATGGTGATCTTCGCCATCCCCTCAGCAGTCTCGTACCTCACATCTGTGAAGTCGGCGCTCTCAGGAGCAGGCTGCCAACTCGGAATGTGACGAGAACCTGGTTCTCTCTTTATTGGTTTACTCATAGCAAGCCGATAGCCTACGCGTGATATGGATGTGAACGCCAAGCGGGGCGTGAAGCACGTAACCGCTGAGTGGCAAATGCCACAGATACTCGATTCGCTTGCCAAGGCGCTCAATGGAACTGGTCCTGCATTGCGATTCGCAGAGCAGAGCAATCCCTCACTCGAATCAGTACCAGAGAACATTGCCGTCGTGGTCGCAACGAGCGGCACCACCGGAAAGGCAAAGGAGATCGGCCTCAGCGCCGCCGCGCTCTTCGCCTCGGCACGCGCCTCCAATGACTATCTCGGCGCGGCTCCAGGAGACACCTGGTCACTCTTACTTCCACTCACACATATCGCTGGCGTCAATGTCTTGGTCCGCTCACTAGAACTCGGGCGCGAACCGATCGATCTTCGTAATACGACACTCGAGACCATCCCCACTGCTGACTTCACCGCGATCGTCCCGACGCAATTGCACCGTGCGGTCAATGAGAGCGGTTTCCTGCTACGACATCTCCAATCGGCCCATCGCGTCCTCGTCGGTGGCGCGATGCTCTCGGGCGACCTTCGAAAGAGCGCTAGCGATGCACAACTGCAGGTGACTGCGACCTACGGGATGACCGAGACCTCAGGCGGATGCGTCTATGACGGTATCCCCTTGGAAGGCACGGAAGTCGAGATCAGGGAAGGACGAATTGCAATCAAGAGCACTTGCCTTGCCTCGTATTACCTACCGACGAGACCTGGTGAGACGATCACTCCGATCGCGGACTCCGATGGTTGGTACCTCACCAACGACCTCGGTCACTTCGATGAAGGCCGGTTAGTGGTCGTGGGACGTGTCGACGATGTCATCATCTCTGGTGGCGAGAAGATCTCACTTCGCGCGGTCGAGGAGTTCTTGACACCGCTCGTCGATGGCGAAGTCGTCGCATTCACACACCCTGACGCCGAATGGGGCGAGCGACTTGCTATCGCAACGACCGCATCGATCGAGGTCGATCACTGGCAAGAGCTACAAGGCAAAATCCGAATCTCACTCGGGCGTCACGCGATACCGCAGGACATCTATCGCATCGCAGAGATTCCAAGGGGTGCGCTCGGTAAGGTTGATCGCGAGAAGGTCTTACGCACCATCAAATCGAAAGAGAGTCGGTGATCTGACCATCAAGCCCTGGCTCCTTGGGATCAGACCCAAGACCCTTCCCGCCGCAATCGCCCCGGTAATGGTCGCGAGCGCTTATGCCGGCGATTCCTTCTCTTTTACACATGGCCTGGCTGCGCTGATCGTCGCGCTCTCACTTCAGATCGCGGTCAATTTCGCAAACGACTACTCAGATGGAGTTCGTGGAACCGATAAGAACCGTGTCGGTCCGATGCGTCTTGTCGCAAGTGGCATCAAGAGCGCTGCGAGCGTCAAGCGCGCCGCCTACATCTCGTTCTTCGTTGCGATGATCGCTGGTTCCTATCTTGCGCTTACGGTCTCTCCCTGGTTATTCATAGTCGGAGTCATCGCCATCATCGCGGCCTGGGGATACACCGGCGGAAGGAATCCTTACGGATATCGCGGTCTTGGTGAGATCTCAGTCTTCATCTTCTTCGGCCTCGTCGCCACAGTGGGCACTTACTACATTCACACCACGACGATCGACCTTCGCATCGTCTTGATCGGGTCGGCGATGGGCGCGATCGCCTGCTGCATCCTCTTGCTCAACAACATCCGTGATATCGAGACTGACATAACCGCCGGGAAGCGAACGCTCTCAGTGCGGATCGGAAAGAAGAGAAGCATCACGCTCTATTGGTCGCTGATCACACTCTCGCTCTTCATCTTCGTCACGACCAGCTCTTTCCCGTCTCTCCTTCTTCTATTCTTTCTCATCCCTCAACTACTCCAGTTACGTAAGGTGATTGCCAGCGATGAGTTGATCAAAGCGCTCGAGGCGACAGGTAAGTTCCAGATCCTCTTCGCGCTACTCCTTTCTTTGGCGCTCCTTCTAAGCTTTCGGTAATCTCATCCCATGCTTCGTTACCTTCCTCTGATCATCCTCTTCGGCATCACCATCTATGCCTTGGTGGAGTGCGCGCAGACCGATCAGGAGCAGGTACGAAACCTCCCTAAGTGGGGTTGGATTCTGGTCATCATCCTTTTTGGACCACAGACTCTCGCACTCGGTCCGATTGGTTGGTTCGTCGCAGGAAGACCGAAGGGCAAAGGTTTTGGTGGAGGTTTCAAACGACAACGGAAGGTCCTGCCGCCCGACGACAACCCTGACTTCTTGAAGGGTCTCTAACCTTCAAGACCTCTTGCTCGGCCTATTGCTATCTCGCTAGATAACCGCCATCGACGACCAACTCTGACCCAGTCATAAATGAAGCGTCATCACTAGCAAGGAATGCCACCGTCGCAGCGACCTCCTCAGGTAGCCCAAGTCGATTCATCGGAGTCACTTGAAGTAGGACTTTGCCGAACTCGGTCTGCTTCGCATCACCGAGAATGGGCGTATCAATGAATCCTGGGTGTAGTGAGTTCACGCGGATACCATCTTTG
>WLDY01000098.1 GCA_009704555.1 Actinomycetota bacterium
CACCTCTTCGTCGCGCGCGTTGCAAAGCAACTCGATCCCACCTCGACGATGATCCTCGCGATGCTCTCCTACATGCTCAAGATCTCTGCGATGGCGGTCTTCCTCTTGTTAGTCTCGAGATTGACCGATCCGAGCGATATCGACCGGACTACCTTCGCGATCAGCTCGTTGGCACTTGCTACTGCCTGGTTGGCGGGGGAGATCCGGGCCTTCATGAAGATACGATTCGTGCTCGACCTCTCGGCGGGGAGCGCCCTCAAGAAAGAGAGTGACCCTCGAGAAGAGAATCAAGGAGATTGAAGCGGTAGATGGCAAACGAGGAGAAACCTGAGAATTCGAACCGAGGCGGGGAAGGTGCGCTCTGGTCGATCTTCGGATACCTGCTCTCCGGCCTCTTGGTCTGGGGCGGCATCGGCTATGGTCTCGATCACTTCCTAAATCAGGAGATCTTCACGCTTATCGGCCTCCTTCTGGGCATGGGTTCCGCCCTCTATCTGGTCTGGATGCGATTCGGGCGCAAGTAGTTTCGGCTCGACTTTCGATTTTCCTCAACCGCCCCTTCTCATTTAGGGTACGTCCGCACTCCAGAAGCATCGATTCCCTGCGATGGCCACGGCAGTTCAATTCACGAAGCGACTCTTGGGAGTACTGTGCGAATTCAACTCGCAGCAACTGGTGAAGGGTTCAAAGCACCCTCCGCAAAAGACTTCAACCTCCCACCATTCATCGACGGTGTCGCTTTCGCTACCAAGCCGATCCTCCTTGCATTCCTCTCTGTCGTATTGATCTCGGTCTTCTTCATCGCGGCATCACGTAAGGCGGCGATCGTCCCTTCGAGATTGCAGTTCGCAGGCGAGAGTGTCTACAGCTTCGTCCGTGAGGGACTTGCAAAGGACATCATCGGTCACGAGTTCCTTCGTTTCGTGCCATATCTCTTCACTCTCTTCACCTTCATCTTGGTCAACAACTGGTTCGGCATCATCCCGTTACTGCAGTTTCCGACCATGTCGCGCGTCTCGTTCCCGTACGTCTTGGCAGCAATCACTTTCTTCGTCTTCCACTACGTAGGTATCCGTAAGCAGGGTCCGGTCAAGTACATCAAAGAGATCATGTTCATGCCAGGAGTACCGAAGGCGGTCTACATCCTGCTGACACCGATCGAACTCGCAACCTTCTTCATCGTCCGGCCTTTGACGCTATCACTGCGTCTCTTCGCAAATATGTTCGCTGGCCACCTCCTGCTCTTGGTCTTCTTCCTTGGTGGCGAGTACTTGCTCATGGGTGCGATGGGTCTGAAGATCGTCAGCCCATTCGCCTTCCTAGTAGGGATCGCGCTCACCTTCTTCGAGTTCATGATCCAGATCCTGCAGGCTTACATCTTCACTCTGCTCACCGCGCTCTACATCGCAGGGGCGCTGGCAGACGAGCATTAGTCAAGGTTTCTAAGTCACGCAGCGTGACTTGGGATGAATGGAAATCCGGATTGCACTCGGTGATTCGGTAAGAAAGGAAAGGTAAGACAATGGAAGGATCGCTCAACCTGGTCGGTTACGGCCTTGCAGCCATCGGACCGGCGATTGCTACCGGAATGATCTTCGCCGCATACATCAACGGTGTCGCGCGTCAGCCTGAGGCTCGATCAGTCCTCCAGCCGATCGCATTCCTTGGCTTCGCAGTCGCTGAAGCGCTCGCGCTCTTCGGTCTCGTTCTCGCCTTCGTCCTCTAGCCCGAAGTACTTCGACTAGCGAACGTTCAGAGATTGATAGCGAAAACGAAAGGAGAAGTGAGGCCATGACGAATTTCTCGTATGCAGCAGGTGAAGAGCTCAATCCTCTGATCCCGCATACCGCAGAGATCATCGCAGGTGCCGTCGCTTTCGGACTGCTCTATCTCGTCATCCGCAGCAAAGTCTTCCCGATGTTCGAGAAGGCATTCGCGGCACGCACCGAAGCGATCCAAGGTGGGATCGAGAAGGCTGAGCGCGCACAACAAGAGGCGCAGGCAGCACTCGAGTCCTACACGAAGCAACTCGCAGATGCTCGTGGTGAAGCGCAGACCATCCGTGAGGATGCGCGAGCACAAGGTGTCGCGATCGTGGAAGAGATGCGCGCCAAGGCTCAAGAAGAGGCCGCACGTATCACTGCCGCCGCACAAGCGACGATCGAAGCCGAACGGCAACAAGCGATCACCTCGCTACGTAACGAGGTGGGGGCGCTTGCGACCGAGTTGGCATCGAAGATCGTGGGAGAGGCGTTGGATGACCATGTCCGCCAGACCAGGATCGTCGATCGCTTCCTTGAGGATCTCGAGAAGAGCAAGAACTAAGTTGTCAGTGAGGAATCCATGAGAGAGAAAGAGATGACTGGAGCGAGCAAGGTCTCCCTTGCCGCGATTCGAGCTCTGCTCGAACGGTCGCTCTCGGGCAAGGGCGCCGAGGATGCGTCGCGTATGGCACGCGACCTCGGATCCGTCGTTGCCACGCTTGACTCGTCGACGGGTCTTCGTCGTGCTCTCTCTGACCAATCACGCGATGGCGCCGCCAAGGCGAAACTGGTCGATGAACTCTTCGGAGTGACGATCGGCAAGGAGTGCCTTGCACTGATCAAAGAGGCTTACACACTGCGTTGGTCGACACCGAGCGGCTTAGCGGATGCGTTGGAAGTCCTCTCGATCGAGGCGTGGGCGGCAGCGGCCGAGGCTCAAGGCGAAGGCGAGCGACTCGAAGTCGAGCTCTTCGCTGTCGCCAGGACGATCCACTCTTCACGCGAGCTCCAAGAGGGGATCGCTGATCCCAAATACACCATGGTGGCAAAGAGCCAATTGCTCACCTCGATCTTCGGTGATGTGCTCGCTAAGTCGACCAAGCAGGTCGTCGACGCGTTCGTCACCGGCACTCGTGGTCGAAGCATCGAGCGGACTCTAGCCTTGTATAGCAACACCGTCGTGGCTCGGAAGGAACGGACGATCGCACGAGTCACTAGTGCAGTCGTTCTCGACGAGGCGAGGCAGGCAAGACTCACTGCCGCGCTCGAGAAGGCTTTGGGACGAAAGATCCGTGTAGATGTCGAGGTCGACCCATATGTGATGGGTGGCATCTCGGTCCGTATCGGTGATGAGTTGATCGATGGCACAGTGATCAATCGATTGATGGAAGCGAGCCGATCGTTGGCTGGCCGAGCGGTGCGGTAGAGATTTCAGATAAGAAGTAAAGAAGAGAAACCAGAAGAACTAGAAGAAGAACGAGAAGCGCCAGAAGAAGAAGAGTTTCAGGAAGAGAAAGAGAAAGAGGGAGAACCATGGCAGATATCGCGATCAAGCCAGAGGCGATCAGGGATGCCTTAGCGAACTTCGTTAAGTCATACGACCCGAGCGCCGCTTCACGCGATGAGATCGGCACCGTTGTCGAGGCCGGCGATGGCATTGCTCGTGTCGAAGGACTTCCTTCGACGATGACCAATGAGTTGCTCAAGTTCGAGAACGGCACCCTCGGCCTGGCACTCAACCTCGATGTCCGAGAGATCGGTGTCGTCATCCTCGGTGAGTTCTCCGGAATCGAAGAGGGAACCCAAGTCCGCCGCACCGGTGAGATCCTCTCCGTCCCCGTCGGTGATGCATTCCTAGGTCGCGTCGTCGATGCGCTCGGTCGTCCAATCGATGGCAAGGGCGAGATCAAGGCCGATTCCACTCGTGCACTCGAACTTCAGGCGCCGACGGTCGTCCAGCGCCAACCGGTGAAGGAGCCATTGGCAACGGGTATCAAGGCAATCGATGCGATGACTGCTATCGGTCGTGGTCAGCGCCAGTTGATCATCGGCGATCGTCAGACCGGAAAGACTGCGGTTGCGATCGACACCATCATCAACCAGCGCGAGAACTGGAAGTCGGGAGATCCGAAGAAGCGCGTCAAGTGCATCTACGTTGCGATCGGTCAGAAAGGTTCCACCATCGCATCAGTCAAGGGCGCACTCGAAGAGGCTGGCGCGATGGAGTACACCACCATCGTCGCAGCACCTGCATCTGATCCAGCGGGCTTCAAGTACCTCGCTCCTTACACCGGTTCTGCGATCGGTCAGCATTGGATGTACGGCGGCGATCACGTCTTGATCGTCTTCGACGACCTCTCCAA
>WLDY01000099.1 GCA_009704555.1 Actinomycetota bacterium
ATCGCCGCGGACTAAGGTCAATCTCTTATCTGCGGTGACGCGAGCGAGGGCTGATCCCTTCTCGGAGTGAAGGACGACGCCGGTATGGCAAGGGAGATCTCGCACCTCGTCGCAACTGACCTTCTCCTCTTTGTAGAGAGCATCGATCAGAGAACCGGCGACGCTGATCTCCTCCATCCCGGTCCACCCAGAACTCGGTGCCAACTCCGCTCGATACTCCTCAGCTTCGACACCGACAGAGGATGCTTTGACTCGAAGTGGCAGATCCTTGCTCACCAGAACTACGCGTTGACCTTCATTGGCGAGATTGCGTGCAACCGCGAGGATCCTGGAATCGTTCGTTCCATCGCGACTGAGTCCGCTAGGTAGCGTTGCCGGGTCAGCGTGATTGAGCTCTACCGAGAGAGTGCCGCCGAGATCGTTGAGGGCGAGCGCCTCATCGAGTCGTCCATGTCGGATCCTCAAATCATCGAGCGAGCGGAGCGCGGTACGGGCGAAGTAGCCCAATTCAGGATGGTCGCGCTTGCTCTCCAACTCACCGATGACGGCGATAGGGATCACTACGCGATGTTCAGCGAATCGATAGATGGCACCAGGGTCTGCCAAGAGCACACTTGTATCAAGGATGTAGGTGATGCGAGATTGTGTTGTCAAAGTCTCCCTCGCGATGTACAGATCGAAGCGACCTGGCCGATCACAAGGAAAAGATAAAAGAGATCAAAGCCAGGTGACGGATGCCACGCCGAATCGACTTCTACCGCAGGGTGAACATGTAGTGAAGTCGTGGGCCAGCTATGCGCTCTTGGCGATCCTGCGCTCGGCGATGAAGGAGGCGACCGGCAAGGTTCCAGCGAGGATCAGCGCCAACATCCGTGGCACGCTCCATCGTGACCGCGCCGCATAGTGGATCGCAGTCAAGACATAGAAGGCGTAGATGTAGCCATGGGCGTAAGGGATCCACTTCACCTTCGCCTCGAGTTCAGGGGCGTCGAGGAGATAGACGACCGGCAACTCGACGAACCAGAGCAAGAGCGACATGATCCCGGCAAGCACTGCCATGAAGCGAAATCTCTTCGTCACACCATTCATGAGACGAGTCTATTTCTCTTCCGTTGATAGAACGGGAGATAGAGGGTGAGCACGGCCATCAAGGACCAGATCACGACGTAGGAGAGGTGTTGCCAGTAGTACCCAGGGATAGTGGGCTCTGCGATCGAGTCTGGGATGAGATTGAGATCGCTCTCCACGCCATCGATCTTCTCGCTCTGCAGAAGAAGGTAGCCGTCATAGAGAGCAAGGTTCTGATCCTGTAACCGTTCCACCAAGAGTGCGCTATCGATCCGAGCAAGCCCCTCCCCGCTGACTCGAGAGTCGGGATCTCGATCCTCACGCTGACTCGGCAAAAGTCGCGCCAAGAGTTCGACTTCCCGATCTATCGGAACATTCGTCACCGAAGCCTCGACGATCTCACGAGCGACAAGGATCGCAGCTCTCGGTGCGCTCTCCTTCACCTCAAGGAGTGCGATTTCGTAATCGCCCTCCTCTTGCCCCTTGGCAAGGTACCCATCCAGATAGCGTCCTGATGTCGTGACCATTCGATTCGCATCCTCGCCATCGAGGGCGATCTGAGGTCGATGTATCGAAAGGAGTGAGGCGGGTGCCGAGGTTGCGATGCGATTCAACTCGGCTTCAAGCTCTTGGTGGCCTTCTGCTCGATCCCACTGCCAGAGCGCAAGGAGCGAGAAGGTCGTCGCCACGATGAGCACGAGAAGTCCCTGACCTATTCGAATCAGGGTCCCCTGCAGAGTCCTACTCTCTTTCGCCGTCACGTCGTTGCTGCAGCCTCTTGTACCGTCGATAGAAGGAGATGAGCAGCAAGATCACCGCGACGGTGAGGGAGGAGAAGACAACGGAACCGGCAATCCCCGGGTCATAACTTGTCTCCTCCATAGTGAGGCGAGTATAACTGCCGGAGATGAAGCGACGAGTGAGTGAGAGCGATGCCTACTTGATCGCGCGGTATGGCAAACATCATCGCACCGCTGCACGTTGGAAGATTCCAGCGGCGATCGTGGCACTGATTGGGATTCCTTGGTTGTTGTGGAGTGCGGGATATCACTCTCAACCACCGATCAGGCACGAACTGCTCGCATTCAAGGTGATCGATCCGACCAAGATCGAGATCACATACCTTCTCGAGCGCAACGTCTCAGGGCTCGAAGTGATCTGCACACTCGTGGCAAGAGACTTCGAGAAGAATGTCGTCGGTGAGGTCACCGATGAGTTCGAGGCCAACGATGCGCCCTCCAGCCAGAGTCAAACCCGGACCATTCCCACCAGGATCCGCGCCGTCAATGCCGATGTGATCGGATGCGACTCTCGCTGATTTTAAGTCTCGATCGGGACCTGCAGTAAGTTACGCCCTTATGAGCCGAGAGCCGACGCAGACCTGGTTGACCCAAGAGGCAGCAGACCGTCTCGCTGCAGAACTCGCTCACCTTGAAGGCCCCGCTCGCACGGATATCGTCAAGCGAATCGAAGCGGCGCGTGCCGAAGGTGACCTCAAGGAAAACGGTGGCTATCACGCCGCTCGTGAAGAGCAAGGCAAGATCGAAGCGCGAATCAGGCAATTGCGCCACATGCTCGAGCACGCGATCATCGGAACTCCACCTGCGAGTGAATCAGGTGTCGTCGGTCTAGGAATGAAAGTCACCGTCGATATCGGCGGCGATGAGATGAAGTTCCTTCTTGGATCCCGTGAGATCGCAACCACTGATATCGATGTCTACAGCGAGAAGTCGCCACTCGGCTCAGCGATCATGGGCGCGAAGATCGGCGATACCGTCACCTACACCGCACCGAATGGGCGTGAGATCAAGGTTGCGATCCTTGAGGCGGAGCCTTTCGCCTAAGAGTTGAGGCTCGATATCTAGCGCGAGGCCGAACTCTTGTACTTTGCCACGCTCAGCGGGATGAAGATCACCATCAAGAGCACCATGTAGATAAATGACATCAAGATCGGCTCTTGTGCTGGAAGTGAGTTCGCAGTGACGCCGAAGATGTTGGTCAGGCCGAAGAGTTCGCGGCATGCCGCCACCATCGTCGAGACCGGATTCCACTCAGCGAAGTACTGGAGCGCCTTCGGCATCCCAGTCGTCGGGGCGAAGGCATTGGAGAGGAATGTAAGCGGGAAGACGGTGAGGAAGACGAGTGAGTTCGCAACTCGTGCTTCGCGGACCGAGAGTCCGATGAGGACACCGATCCATGACATCGCAAAGCCAAAGAGAAGAAGGAATAGGAATCCTCCGATGATCGAGAGGATTGAGGAACTCGGCCGCCATCCGACGAGGAATCCAGCGAGACCCATCACGACGAGGACGACGACATTGAGAGCGGAATCCCCCAGGGCGCGCCCCACGACGACTGCAGAGCGTGAGATCGGAAGTGACCTGAATCGATCGATCAGTCCCTTCTCCATATCCTGCGCCAGACCGACTGCAGTTCCAGCGAGTGTGAAGGCAACGGTCTGGACGAAGATCCCCGGCATCAAGAGCTGGACATAATCGACACCAGGAAGACCTGTCGAGATGGAGCCACCGAAGACATAGCGGAAGAGGAGGACGAACATCACAGGTTGGATGGTGGAGAAGATCAATACTTCAGGGATGCGCACCAACTGAAGGAGTTGGCGCTTCATGATGATCAGTGAGTCATTGATCGCATTGATGGGTGAACTCATCGCCGACCCTTTCCTGCACGGGAATCCGCTTTCACTTCACTCTCGGAGTCATCCTCTGCGACATGGCCGGTGAGAGAGAGGAAGACATCATCAAGGGATGGACGCTTGAGACCGAGATCGAGTGGGTGGATTCCGGCATCATCCATCGCCTTCACCGCTTCGATCAATGCCTTGGTTCCGGTAGTGACGGGAGCAGAGATCTGACGGAGATCCTCATCGACGAGCACTGTTCCTGCGACCTGCTCGACGATCTTGCGAACGGCATCGAC